>DASWHY010000201.1:0-11836 GCA_036397955.1 Thermoanaerobaculia bacterium
CCCGCAAGAAACGCATGAAGCCGCGCTTCGCCCTCGGCCTCGGCCTCCTTCTCCTGCTGGCCGCCGTGCCGGCGACGGCGGTGCTCTGGTCCTGGTGGCGGCTCAACCAGCCCTACCGCGGCTTCCCCGGCGGCGAGAAGACCGTCCTCGTCGAGCCCGGCATGGGGGCGGCCGAGATCCTCGTCCTCCTCGAGCGCGAGGGGGTGCTCGCCGACGCCCGGCTGGCGCGCGCCTACCTGGTCTACGCCCTCGGCGACCCGCCGATCCTGGCCGGCGAGTACCTCTTCGCCGGGCCGGCCTCGGCGCCGGCGGTGCTGCGCAAGCTGGTCGAGGGGGACGTCGTCTCGGTGCGGGCGACCCTGATCGAGGGGCTGACCCTGGAGGAGAGCGCCCGCGCCCTCGCCGACCGCGGGCTCGGCGGCTACGACGAGCTGGCCGCCGTCATGCGCGACCCGGCGCCGATCGCCGACCTCGACCCCGAGGCCCCCGACCTCGAGGGCTACCTCTTCCCCGAGACCTACACCTTCGCCAAGGGGACCCCGCCCGCGGAGGTGGTGCAGGCCCTGGTCGAGACCTTCCGCGCCCGCTGGCGGGAGGAGGTGGCGCCGCGCGCCGGCGGCGGCGGCGTCCGCGAGTTGGTGACCCTGGCCTCGATCGTCGAGAAGGAGGCCAAGATCCCGGGCGAGCGGCCGACGATCGCCGGCGTCTACCGCAACCGCCTCGAGCGCGGCATCGGCCTCTTCGCCGACCCGACGGTGATCTACGCCTTGAAGCGCCAGGGCCGCTGGGACGGCAATCTCCGCCGCCGCGACCTCCAGATGGACTCCCCCTACAACACCTACCGCTACGCCGGACTGCCGCCCGGCCCGATCTGCTCCCCCGGGCTGGCGAGCCTCCTCGCCGCCGCCCGCCCCTCCGCCGGCGACTACCTCTACTTCGTCAGCCGCAACGACGGCACCCACGTCTTCGCCGCGACCGTGGCCGAGCACAACGCCAACGTCGAGCGCTGGCAGCGCCGCTTCTGGCGCGAGCGCCGGCCGGCAAGTCGCTGACTTGCCAAGGGCTTGACCTGCAAGTCTTGTTGACACCGGGGGTTGCCTGGGTGTATCTAGAGTTCACATTTCCCGTGACACCGCCGTAGCCCGGAAGCCGTCCCCTGTGTAGGTCGACGCCGGTCCCGGCGAGCGGCCCGCGAAGGAGACGTGATGCAGATCCCGGAAGAGTTTGGTCAGTACCTGCTCCTCAAGAAACTCAGCGAAGACCTTCTGGGAGAGACGTTCCGTGCCGGCAAGGTGGGGCGCGAGGGGCTCGAGCGGGTCGTCCTGCTGCGCGTCTTCAACGGCCGGAGCCTGGACGGGGAGGGCTTCGCCCAGCGGCTCGGCGCGCGGACGCCGGTGCAGCAGGCGCTGCGCAGCCCCAACATCGGCAGCGGCGTCGACGTCGGCCGGGTGCGCAACTACAGCTACGTCGCCTACGACTACATCTCGGGCAAGAACCTGGCGACCCTCGCCGCGCAGGCGACGAAGGCCCGCCTTCCCATCCCTCCCGACCACGCGCTGCTGATCGTCGAACGCCTGGCGCTCGCCGTCGCGGTGGCCTACGAGAGCCGCGTCGAGGACGAGCGGGTGCTGCACGGCTTCGTGCTGCCGCACCTGGTCATGGTCTCGAACGAGGGGGAGACGCGGCTGCTCGGCTTCGAGGCCGCCCCCGGGCTGCGCGAGGCCGCGGCCGCCGGCGCCTTCGGGCCGGAGGTCACCCGCTACCTCGCCCCCGAGGCCCTCACCTCGGCGGCGGTGGCCAAGAACGACGACGTCTGGTCGCTGGCGGCGATCCTCTTCGAGCTGCTGACCGGCGAGCCGCTGCCGGCGCCGCCGCCCGGCGGCTACGGCGCGCTCGTGGACGCCGCCACCCTCGCCCAAGAGGGGGGCGCGCTGGCGGCACCGGTCGCGGCGCTGCTCAAGAAGAGCCTGGTGCCGCGGGCGGAGCGGGTCGCCGATGTCGTCTCCTGGCACAAGGCGCTGTCCAAGCTGATGATCGACGGCCAGTACAGCCCGACCACCTTCAACCTCGCCTTCTTCATGCACAACCTCTTCCGCGACGAGATCGAGCGCGAGGGCCAGGAGCTGCAGGCCGAGCGCAAGCTCGACCTCTCCGAGCGGGTGGTGCGGGCGGCCCACGCGCCGGCCGCGGCCGCGGCGGCTGCCTTCGACACCCGCGAGCAGACCGGGGTGCGGCAGGCGCCGGTGCGGGAGGGGACCGGCGTCTACGCCTACGGCACCGCCGCCGCGGCCGCGGCGCCGAAGCGGTCGAAGGCGCCGCTCTGGATCGGCCTCGCGGCGGCGCTGCTGCTCGCCGCCGGCACCGGCGGCTGGCTCCTCTACGCGCGCGACGCCGGCGGGAAGCCCGGGCCGCAGGAGGCGCGCAACGGCGCGGCCCCAGCCGCCCGCCCCAAGGCGGCCGCCGCCGCGGCCCCGACGCAGGCGCAAATCCAGGCCCAGATCAACGCCATGATCGAGCAGCGCAGCAAGGAGATGGAGGACAAGTACCGGGCGCAAACCGACGAGCAGATCCGCGCCCTCCAGAAGCAGCTCGAGGAGAGCCGCCGCGCCGCCGCCTCGGCCGCGCTGACGCGCGACGAGCGCCCCGCCCCCGCCGCGGCCAGCGCTCCGCCCGAGCCCAAGCCGGCGGTGCGCACCGCGGCCGCCGAGCCGGAGCCGAGCGGATCTGACGGCGCGGACACCCGGCCGGCGGCGCAGCAGCCGGCGCAGCAGAGCGCCGTGCCCGTGCCGGCCGTCGACCGCGGGAGCGCGCCCGCCGCCGGCAACACCGCGCCGGCTGCCACCGCCGCGGTGCCCGAGAGCGCGCCGGCGAGCAGCGTTCCGGAGGTGCGGGTCGGGGACCTGGTGAGCGGCGGCGCCGGCGTCATCCCGCCGCAGCGGTTGAGCGACCTGCGGGCGGTCTACCCGCGCGCCGCCGAGCGCTTCGGCAAGACCGCTACGGTCAGCGTGCGGGTGCTGGTAGACGAGAACGGCAAGGTGGCCCAGGCCGAGCGGATCGGCAACAAGGTCGGTTTCGGCTTCGACGAGGCCGCCGTGGACGCGGCGCGGCGGATGAACTTCCGCCCCGCCACCAAGGAAGGCGTCCGGGTCAAGATGTGGCACACCCTGCGCGTCGACTTCAAGCAGCCGTAGCGAGGAGAGCATGCACGAAGCGCTGATCCTGGCCGGGCTGTCGGCGGCGGTGGCCGGCCTGATCACCAATCTGCTCGTCCCCTTCGCGGCCAAGGTGGCGGTGGCGATCCGCGCGGTCGATCACCCCGGCGACCGCAAGCTCCAGGAGTGGCCGGTGCCGCGCCTCGGCGGGCTCGCCATCGTCCTCGGGCTGGGGCTCTCCGCCGGCAGCCTCTTGCTCTCGCGCTGGGCCGAGTGGGGCTCGCAGGTCGGCCGCTCCGAGATCTTCGCCCTCGCCGTCGCCACCAGCATGGTCTTCCTGGTCGGCCTGGTGGACGACGTCATGGGGGTGAGCACGGCCAAGAAGTTCCTGGTGCAGCTCGCCGCGGCGGCGCTGATGGTACGGATCGGCTGGTCCTTCGAGGTGATGCGGCTTCCCGGTCTCGGCGAGATCGAGCTCGGCATGTTCGGGCAGCTCGTCTCGCTGGTGTGGATCGTCGGGGTGACCAACGCCATCAACCTGATCGACGGCCTCGACGGGCTGGCCGGCGGGGTGGTGGCGATCATCGCGGGGAGCCTGCTGACCTACTCGGTGCTCCTCGGCAACCCGCACACCGTGATCCTGATGGGGGCGATCGCCGGCGCCTGCCTCGGCTTCCTGCGCCACAACTGGGCGCCGGCCCGCATCTTCATGGGCGACTCGGGGTCCCTCACCCTGGGCTTCCTGCTCGGTGTGATGACCGTCCACTCGACGTTCAAGGCGCCGGCGGCGGTGGCCATCCTGGTGCCGATCCTGGCGCTCGGCGTGCCGGTGATCGACACGCTGCTGGTCATGGGGGTGCGCTTCCTCGACCGCCCCAAGGGGGCGCACGCCGAGGGCTTCCTGCGCATGTTCCGCGCCGACCGCAACCACATCCACCACCTCCTCCAGCACGTGCGCGGCAGCCGCACCAGCGTGGTGGGAACGATCTACGCGGTCGTCCTGGGCTCCTGCGCCGCGGCGCTGCTGGTGGCGGTGAGCGGGGACGCGCTGCTCGGGCTGGTGCTGCTGGCCGTGGAGTTCCTGGCCCTCTTCGGCATCCGCCGCTTGGGGATGGCGCGCGAAGCCGCGAAGATCGCCCAGCAGCAGCGCGCCGACGTCGCCCGCCGGCTCGCCGGGCCGGAGGAGGACAAGGCCGCCGAGGCGGCGGTCCTCCGCTTCGGGCGCTAGCCCTGCCTAATCCCCCTCATCCGGCGGCACGAGGGGCTCGACGAGGTCGATCAGCTCCGGGATATCGCGCTGGACGACCTCCCAAACCAGCGCGGGGTTGATCTCCTTGTAGTCGTGGACCAGGCGGTGGCGCATGCCGATCATCTCCGCCCAGGGGAGCTGCGGATGCGCGGCGCGGTACTCCTCCGACACCCTTCGCGCGGCTTCCCCGAGGCGCTGGATCAGGAGAACGACCGCGTCCTGCTTTTCGTCGCTCCCTCGGAACGCCTCCCAGCTCAACCCTGACGTCCTGTCCCGCACCTTGCGGGCCAAGATCAGGATGTCGAGAAGGTAGGTTTCATCCCGCCACATAGAACGGTTTCGCGGAACGGAGGATACGGCGGCGGCGCAGATAGTTCTCGCTCCTCTCGACCGCTTTCCGCTCGACGAGGTCCACGTCCCGGTCGAGGATCTCGCGCAGCTCGTCCTGCATTGCGACGAGATCGAACAGGCTCCAGCGCGAGCCTTCCGCGAAGGTGACCAGGACATCTACGTCGCTTTCCGGCCGGAAGTCCTCGCGCAGCACCGAGCCGAAGAGCGACAGCTCGGTGATCCTCCACTTGCGGCAGAAGGCCTCGATCTTCTCGCGGTTCAGGTCGATGCCGGGGGCCATGGCGCAACTCTACGTCTGCAGCACGCCGGTCTTGAACTCCGGGATCTCCGGGTTGTTGGCGACCGCCGCGAGGGAGCGGGTGAGGACGGCGCGGGTCTCGGCGGGGTCGAGGAGGGCGTCGACCCAGAGGCGGGCGGCGGCGTAGCGGGGGTCCATGGCGCCGGCGTAGCGGGCCTGGATCTCGGTGAGGCGCCGCGCCTTCTCCTCCTCGGAGACGTCGTCGCCGCGGTTCTTGAGCTGGATCCCCAAGAGCGTCTGGCTCGCCTGCTCACCGCCCATGACGGCGATCGCCGCCGACGGCCAGGCGTAGAGGAAGCGCGGGCCGTAGGCCTTGCCGCACATCGCGTAGTTGCCGGCGCCGTAGGAGTTGCCGACGAAGAGCGTCAGCTTCGGCACCGTCGAGTTGGCGACCGCGTTCACCATCTTGGCGCCGTCCTTGATGATGCCGCCGCGCTCGGCGCGGCTCCCCACCATGAAGCCGGTCACGTCCTGGAGGAAGAGGAGCGGCAGCTTCTTCTGGTTGCACAGCTCGACGAAGCGCGCCCCCTTGTCGGCCGAGTCGGAGTAGATGACGCCGCCGATCTGCAGCTCCTTGTCGCCCTCGCCGGTGCCGGTGCGGCGCGCCACGATCGAGCGCTGGTTGGCGACGACGCCGACCGCCCAGCCGCCGATCCAGCCGGTGCCGCAGACCAGCGTCCGGCCGTAGGTCGCCTTGTACTCGTCGAGCTCGCTGCCGTCGAGGAGGCGCGCCAGCAGCTCGTAGGTGTCGTAGGGGCGTGAGCGGTCCACCGGCACGACGCCGTACAGCTCCTCGGCCGAGTAGAGCGGCGCGCGCGGCGCGCGCCGCGCGAAGGGCGCCGTCGCGCCGCGCGCGAGCTGCGCGAACTCGCTGCGGATCTTCTCCAGGCAGGCGGCGTCGTCCGGGTGGCGGTGGTCCACGACCCCCGAGACGTCGCACTGCACGACCGCCCCGCCCAGCTCCTCGTTGTCGATCTTCTCGCCGATCGCCGCCCGCACCAGGTGCGCGCCGGCGAGGAAGATCGAGCCCGTCCCCTCGACGATGTGCGCCTCGTCGCTCATGATCGGCAGGTAGGCGCCGCCGGCGACGCAGGAGCCCATGATGGCGGCCATCTGGAAGACCCCTGCCGCCGAGAGCCGCGCGTTGTTGAAGAAGATCCGCCCGTAGTGCTCGCGGTCGGGGAAGATCTCGTCCTGCATCGGCAGGAAGACCCCGGCCGAGTCCACCAGGTAGACGATCGGCAGCCGGTTCTCGAGCGCCATCTCCTGGAGGCGCAGCACCTTCTTGATGCCGAGCGGGAACTTCGCGCCGGCCTTGACCGTGGCGTCGTCGGCCACCACCAGCACGTCGCGGCCGTGGATGGCGCCGATCCCCGCCACCACCCCCGCGGCGGGCGCGCCGCCGTGCTGCTCGTAGAGGCCGTGCGCCGCCCAGAGGCCCAGCTCGAGGAAGGGCGCGCCGGCGTCGCAGAGCGCCGCCACCCGCTCGCGCGCCGTCATCTTGCCCTGCGCGCGCTGCCGTTGCTGCGCCTTCTCGCCGCCGCCGAGCATGAGGTGCGCCTCCTCCTCGCGCAGCCGCGCCACGGCTTCGCGCCAGTGCTCGGCGCGGCGGCGGAAGGCCTCGTCCTGCTGCAGCCGGCTCTCGAGGACGGTCACGGGCGGCGATTGTAGCGCCCGGCCTACGTGCCGGGCGTCAGCGGCCGGCGAGGGGGCACGGATTGGCCCCGATCTTGCTCCTTGCCAGAGGTGCGGCGCGCCGCACTGTGCGGCGTGCTGCCCCCACGAACCAAGGGAAAGGAGTCCACCGATGAACGACGACGTGTTCGAGGGCCGATGGAAGCAGATCAAGGGCGACCTCAAGCGCACCTGGGGCAAGCTCACCGACGACGACCTCGACAAGGCCGAGGGCAACCGCGACAAGCTCGTGGGCGCCCTGCAGGAGCGGTACGGCTGGGAGAAGACCCACGCCGAAGGCGAGTTCGACCGCTTCCTCGAGTCGATCCGCACGCCCGCCGGCGCGAGTCGGTACTAGCGTCAGCTTCCCGTTCCCGGCGGCGCGGCCAGCATGCTGCGCCGCCGGGCCTGTAACATCCCCGCGTGCGCATCCGCCTGCTCGCCTTCGCCAGCGCCGGCGACGCGCTCGGCGCCGGAGAGCTCGACGTCGAGCTGCCGGACGGCAGCCGCCTCGCCGACTTGCGCGCGCTCCTGGCGCGCAGCCATCCGGCGCTGACCCCGCTCTGGCCGCGGCTCGCCGTGGCGATCGACGGCCGGCTCGCGACCCCGGACGAGGCCCTACCCGACGGCGCCGAGGTGGCGCTGCTGCCGCCAGTGTCCGGAGGATCCGAAGGATCGGCTGAGGCCTCCAGCTCGGCCGCGGCGCTGGTGGACGGCCCGCTCGACGTGGACGCCGTCGTGCGCCGGGTGAGCGGCCCCGACCGCGGCGCCGTCGTCGTCTTCCTCGGCACGGTGCGCGACCGCCACGCCGGCCGCGCCGTCGAGCGGCTCACCTACTCCGCCTACCGTCCGATGGCCGAGGCCCGCCTCTCGGCCATCGCCGCCGAGCTCGCCGCCGGCGCGCCCGGCGTCCGGGTGGCGATCGCCCACCGCCTCGGCGAGGTGCCGGTCGGCGAGCCGAGCGTCGTCATCGCCGTCGCCTCCCCTCACCGCGCCGCCGCCTACGAGGCCAGCCGCACCGCCCTGGAACGATTGAAGACCGAGGTCCCGATCTGGAAGCGCGAGCACTACGCCGGCGGCGAGGCGGCGTGGCGGGAGGAGGAGGCGCTGGCGCCGGGTTAGTCGAGGAGCCGTTCCGGCGCCACCGCGGACCCGCTCCTAGCGCAAGATCAAGCTCGCTACTGCGGCAACGGCCAGGATCGCTCCCCAGTACTGCATGGGCACGAAGAAGAACCGATGCCGTCCAGGCCCGCCGATGACCTCTTCGCGCCCCGTCTGCGTGTCGATCACCGTGCGACCGGAAACCTGGTTCAGACGAGAGCCCCAGACCCAAGTCACGGCACCGGCAACGAGAAGCGCCGCCGCCAAGGGCCATGGATGCGTCTGATAGTAACCGTCGTCGCCGAAGTACGCCTCGACACCCAGCTCGGTCGCCAAGCTCAGGCCGAAGACGAGAACAGCCACCATGAATCCCCAGCCGCTCCAGGTGATCATGCCCTTCTCCTAGCTCAGGCCTCCCCCTCCTGTGACTCTTTCGTGAGCTTACCTTCCTCGTCTGACTTTTCCGTCGTCAGATTGGCGAGAATCCGAGCGGCGACTTCGGCGTCCGCCTGCTCGACTCGGATGACGACTGGACCTGCGATGGGGCTGAACCCGAAACCGAGACGCCCGAGGGCAAAAAGGTCCTGCAGGGGTTCCCCCGTCTTCAGATAATCGATCTCTTCCTCCATGAGGAGCGATTCCGCGATCGCCAGCAGGCTGGGATCTCCCGTCTCGAGCACCGTGACAAGGTCCGGCTCGGGAGCCGGCTCTGGCTCGATCGGCGGCTTCGCCACCAGTGCGATGCCACAGTCCGCGCACTCGAGGAAGCCCTCTCGGTATTCGCCGCCACACTCTGGACAGTACATCTCGCTCCTCCTCTGCTCGGCTACATCACTCGCCGCGAGCGTTCCAGGCGGTGCCGTCCATTCAACTGACTCCACGCGCGGAAGAGGCGCCGCTCTCCTCGGCAAGCACCCACGCCCGGTAGCCGGCTTCCAGCTCCTCCCAGCTCTGGCCGAGGCGGGCGCGGAGGGCTTCGGGGGCGACCGACCCGCCTGCCGCGACGCCGGCGAGGAAGGCGCGGAAGGCGGGGGCGAGCGCGCCCCCCTCCCCTTCCAGCAGGTAGCGCACCCAGAACGAGGCCTGGGCGTAGTGGAGGCGGGCGCCGCCGCCGGCGACGAAGGCGGCCCACTCCAGGTCGAGCAGCTCCGGCAGCGGCCGCAGCGTCCCCGCCTCGACCCCCTCGGCCAGCCGGTGGAGGGCGGCGGGGCCGCCGAAGAACTGCCGCCGGAAGCCCTCCGCGACGACCGCGCCGCCGAGCGTCCCCGGCGCCAGCCGGCCGGCCTCGTCGATCCGCGACAGCGCCAGCTCGTCGGCGATCCCCTCGTCCAGCCAGCTCGGCAGCGCCGGGCCGATCGCCCGCCGGTTCAAGAGGTGGGTCAGCTCGTGGACCAGCGTGCCGCCGACCTCGGCGCGGCGCCGGCCGCCGTCGAAAAGGGCGACCAGGCCCTGGCTGGTGTGGCCGGAGGCGGCGAGGCCGGCGAGCCGGCCTTCGCGTTCCTGGAAGCCGCGGTAGGCCGCCTCGTCCGCGAAGAGGACCACCGTCTCGGCCGGCTCGCCGACCGGCGCCAGGCCGTAGCGGGCGCGGTAGGTCGGCTCGAAGCCGGCCGCCACCCGGTCCAGCCAGGCGAGCCGCTCGGGGTCGGCGAGGTCGGTCACCAGGGCGTAGGGGCCGAGCCGCCCCGCGGCGGCGCCTTCGCCCAGCGCGGCACGGGCGAGGGCGAGGCGCGCCGGGTCGGCGGGCGCGCCGGGGAGCGGCAGCGTCGGATCGGGGGCGCTGCCGAGCGGCGGCTCGTCCCAGTCGCCGGAGATCGGCACCCAGCCGGAGTGTCCGCGGTACTCGACCTTCACCCAGCCCGGCCGGTGGTCGAGGACCTTCAGGTTGCCGTAGGCGTGGAAGCGGGTGAGGGCGCGGGCGCCGGCGCGCGGCGCGGCGTGGAGGGCCTCGCCGCGCTCGATGGCAATGCTCGCCGGCGGCGGCGGCGCGCTGTCGGGGTCGAGCGGGAAGGTGCTCCCCTTCTCGAACAGCCCCTGGCTCAGCTTCCAGGGGCGCGGCACCCGCGGCGGCGCCTCGCGGCGGAGGAGCCAGGCGGAGGCGCCGAGGCCGGCGGCGAGGAGGAGCGCCAGGGCGACGAAGACGGCGCGGCGGCGCATCGCCGGCCATTGTAGACGGCGGTCAGGACGCCGGCGGCCGGCGCGCTCGCCGCCAGACGAGGACGCTCCAGCCGAGCGCGATCGGGGGCAGCAGGACGAAGAGCGGCGGCATCCAGCGCGCCGCCTCCGCCGCCTCGCCGGGGCTCGCCGGCAGCCCCTGGTGCGCCCGCCAGGCGGCAACGTACTCGGCGATCCACGCCGGCAGCACGTCGTACGCGAGAACGGCCGAGGCGATCGACGCGCCGTGGACGGCGACGGAGAGCGGCAGGACCGCGGGCCGGAGCCGGAGCGCCGCGGCGCCCACCAGGCACTCGAGGACGCCCACGACGATGCAGAGCGCGGCGGACCCGGCGGCCGGGAGCTCGAGCCCGAACCAGGGCGTCGGCGGCGCCGCGACCGTCCAGCGCACCGCTTGCTCGACGCCGCTGAGGATCGCCAGGACGCCGAAGAGAATGGTCCACCAGGTCTCCGCCAGCAGCAGCCGCTCCGGCACGGCCGGCACGGCGGGGCGCCCCGCGCTGCGGCCGGGCGGATAGAGCAGCTCCGAGCCCGGCAGCTCGATCGAGAGGAGAGCGTTGCCCGGCGACCAGCGGGCAAAGCGGACGAGGGCGATCTCGACGATGGCGAAGACCAGCGTCTTGGCGACGACCGCCTCGCGCGTCACCCCCGCGAGGCGCGGCCCGAGCGCCCACACGGCGAGCGCCCAGACACCGCCGAAGAGGAGGTAGTCGAGGTAGACCGCCAGGAGCTGCCGCCTGCCGCTGGCGGGGGCCCGTCCGGGCGGCAGCTCCGGCTCGGACGTCACGCCGCGGTCAGTGGCCCGGCGCCGCCGCTCCCGCCGCGGCCGGCGGCGTCCCGCACACCGGGGAGGACGGGATCAGGTTTCCCGCTACGCACTCCGGCGCCTCGTCGAGGGTCGGCTTGCCGAACTTCGCCGGGTCGTCTTTGCACACCGTCTGCACGCCGAACATCATGCCGCGGTCCTCGTGGCCGAGGAAGTGGCAGTGCAGCACGTACTCGCCGGTGAAGTCGAGGTAGCGGTGGCGGAAGAGGACCGACTGCGGCGGGTCCCCGATCTTGGCGGGGGCGGGGAGCGCGATGGTGTCCTGCCAGACGTAGGGCGCGGTGTAGGTGGTGGCGCCGTTGCGCAGCACCTGGAACGGGTTGATGTGGATGTGGAAGGGGTGGTTGAGCAGGCTGCTGTTGCTCACCGTCCAGTCGAGGGCGGTGCCGAGCTTCGTCGTCACGTTGACGCAGTGCTCGTCGTACTGGATGCCGTTGATGAAGAACATGGTGGCCGGGTCGCCCGGCAGGCCCGGCAGGCCCGACTTCTCCTGCATGCTGAACATCAGCTCCTGCGTTCCCACGACCTCCTCCGGCTTGATGTCCTGGAGGAACTCGGGCATCGGCGGCCACTGCGCCTGCGTCGGGAAGCCGGTGGCGGCGGGCGGCGCGCCCTCCGACGCCGCCGCGACGACGAGGGTGACGAGCGGCGCCAGCGGCGGGCCTGGGGCGAGCGACTCGTCGCGCGCCTCGAGCTTGCGCTGCGTCCGCTCCGCCGGCCGGCCGGCGTTGCGATGGGTCACGGGGTAGCTCCCCGCCTGCGCCGGCGCCTGGACCAGGAAGTCGGCGCGGTTGCCGGGGGAGATCGTGAACCCCGCCGGGCTGGCGGGGTCGAAGAGCGGCTGGCGGCCGTAGTTCTCGGGCGCGAAGCGCACGCCGTCCATGGCGATCTGCTTCACGGTCGTCCCCGCCGGGAAGAAGATCGACACCTGCGCCGCCACCTGCATGGTGGCGTTGACGAAGCGCCAGCGCTGCACCTCCCCCGGCCGCATGGTGACGGTGGGGCTGATCTGG
>DASWHY010000202.1:0-1875 GCA_036397955.1 Thermoanaerobaculia bacterium
GGAGGGGCCGGCGCTCTTCGCGCCCGACCAGGTGATGGTCTGCCTCTCCTCCAAGGGCCCCGCCGCCGACTCGTTGCTGCGCTACGGCTCGCGGCTGGCCGGCCGCCTCGAGCGCAACTGGTTCGCGGTCTACGTGCAGACCCCGGGCGAGGCGCCCGAGAAGCTGGACGCGACCACCCAGCGGCAGATCGCCGACACCCTCGAGCTCGCCCAAAAGCTCGGGGCGAGCGTCTTCACCTACCGGGGCGACGAAGTGGTCGGAACCATCCTGCGGTTCGCCCGCGAATACGGCGTCGGGCACGTGGTGGTGGGCAGGCCGGGCCCGCGCAAGCCGCTGCGCCGGCTCCTCGGCCGGCCGGGCGCCGTCCACGAGCTCCTGGAGAAGGCCGCCGGGCTGACGGTGGTGGTGGTCGACCCCCAGGCGCCGGCGGTCACGCCGGCCGCCGTCCCGGTCTTCGAGCCGCCGCCGGGGCCGCCGTCGGGAAGCCGCCGAGCCGTGGTGGACGCGAGCGACCTGCTCCAGCCCCGAGCGGTCCTCGTCCTCCCCGCTTGTCCGTCGAAGCAGGAGCTCATCCGGCTCCTGCTCGAACGCCTCGCGCGGCTGCACCCCCGCCTCGACGGCGCGTCGGCGCTGCGCCGGCTGCTGCGGCGCGAACAGGAAGGTTCGACTTTCCTCGACACCGGCGTGGGCCTGCCGCACGCCCGCATCCCCGGGTTGGGGCCGCCGCTGGCGGCGCTCGCCTTGTGTCCGCACGCCACCGCGAAGGGAGACCCGCGGGTCACGCTGCTCCTCTTGCTGGCGGAGGAAAACCCGGAGGAGGCGCTCGCCCTGCTCGCCGCGGCCGCCCGGGTGTTTCGCCGCGAGGAAGCGATCGCGACCCTCGCCGGCGCCGCCGACGGCGAGCAGGCGGTGGCGCGCTGGAAGTCCTTGATCGGCGCCGCCCTTTAGCACGGCCTTGCATTCTGCAAAGCTAGAGCCCTGGCGGATTGCAGGATGCAACGCCGCGTCGGCCCTGGAGTGTCGTCGCGAGCAGCCCGTGGTCTGGCCCGGCTCCTGCAGGAGCGATCCTCAGAGCTCGGCTCCGGGGTTCAGGGAGCGAACATGAAGCTGACGCGAAGAAGTACGACCGAAGACGTGCTGGCCATGACGCTCGGGACGGTCCTCCTGCTCCTCTTGCTGGCGGGGGGAGGCCTCCACCTGCTCGGGTCGCCGGGAGGCGCTGCCGGCGAGCGACTGCCGATCACCGGAACCTCCTACCGCCCACTGACGGTGGAGACCGAAAGGGCCCTCGCCGCGATCGCGCAGGCCCGACGCGCGCTGCGCGGCGACCTCACCACAGCCGACGCGGAGTTGGAGAGGGCAGCCACCGGCCTCCGGCGCCTGCGCGACTACTACCTGCCGCTTGTGGACGCGCGGAAGCATGCGTACGGCGCGCACCTCGTGCAGCACCGCGGGGACCCGCAGCGGGCGGCTCGCGAGCTCGCGACGGTCGAGGATATCCTCCTGGCCACCGCCGCGCGGGACGAGCACGTGGCGCGCAGCCTGCGTCTGCCGCTCGCGACCCTGATCCAGGCGCGGTCCGAGGTGGCCAGCGGAGCGCCCGCAGCCGCGGACCGTATCGAGCAGCTCGGCCGCGAGATCAACCTGTTGATCCTCAAGGGCGATCTGGCGCTCGCGGGCAGCCACCTGGAGCCTCGTTGAAAGAGTCACGGTTCACCTCCAAAACCCCAGGGCGCGTCGCCTGGCATCGACTCCGCACACGAGCACGGCGCCTGAGCACGCCGCCGCGCCTGCTGGCGGGCTCCTTTCTCCTGCTCATCGCCGCCGGCACCCTCGGCCTGCGCACGCTCCCCGGCCTCTACTCGGGCGATCGG
>DASWHY010000203.1:0-2375 GCA_036397955.1 Thermoanaerobaculia bacterium
GATGGAGGCCAACATCGAGTCGATCCGCAACCTCGAGGACAACCTCCGCGAGCACGGCTTCGACTTGGCCGTCATCCCCTACGCCCTGCAGTTCAACAAGCGCGACCTGCCGACGGCGGTGCCGGTCGACCAGCTCTACCGTGTCCTCAACTACAAGCGCGAGCCGACCTTCGAGGCGGTCGCCACCACCGGCCTCGGCGTCTTCGACACGCTGAAGGCCGTGGCCAAGCAGATCCTCATCGAGCTGCGGAAGCGCTAGGGATCCCCGATGGCGGGTTGCAAGCTGATCGCGGTCGGCGGCGGCACCGGGCTCTCGGTGCTCCTGCGCGGCTTGAAGCACCAGGTCGGCGGCGAGCGCCTGCGCGAGCTCGTCGGCGTCGTCACGGTGACCGACGACGGCGGCTCCTCGGGGCAGCTCCGCCGCGAGTTCGGGGTGCCGGCGCCGGGGGACATCCGGAGCTGCCTCGTCGCGCTGGCCGACGACGAGGACCTCCTCACCCGCCTCTTCCAATACCGCTTCCCGAACGGCGGCGGCCTGGTCGGCCACTCCTTCGGCAACCTCTTCCTGACCGCGCTGACCGGCATCACCGGCGACTTCCACCAGGCGATCCTGACCGCCGAGGAGATCCTCTCGGTGCGCGGCAAGATCCTGCCGGCCACCGTCCAGGACGTGCGCCTGTGCGGCCGCGGCGTCTCCGGCGCTTGCTACGAAGGGGAGTCCGCGGTCGGGCTCTCGGGGGAGGAGCTGGCGGCGGTCGAGCTCGACCCGCACGCGCCGCCGGCCTTCCCGCCGGCGGTCGCGGCACTCGAGACCGCCGACGCCATCCTCCTCGGTCCCGGCTCGCTCTTCACCTCGATCCTGCCGAACCTGCTGATCCCCGGCATCCGCCAGGCGCTGGCGCGGCGGCGCGGGCCGTCGATCCTGCTGCTCAACCTGATGACCCAGCCGGGGGAGACGGACGGGATGATGGGTGCCGCGCACTTGGCGGCGCTCGAGCGGCACGCCGGAGAGGGGCTCGTCGATCTCGTCCTCGCCAGCTCGACGCCGATCCCGGACGAGCGGCTCGCCCCCTACCGCGAGCAGGGCGCCGCGCCGGTCGCGGCCGAGCGCGCGGCCCTGGAGCAGATGGGGGTCGAGGTCGTCGAAGCGGATCTTTTGGCTGAGAGCGGGCTCCTCCGCCACGACCCGGACAAGCTGGCCTGGGCGGTCCTGGAGCTGGTCGAGGACTTACGGTCGCGGCGGGCTGCGGCCGCCGGAGAGCGGGCCGGGGGCGTCCCTCGCCCCCCGCGAGGGGGGAGAGGGACCGAGGGTGAGGGGGGCGATGCGCTCGACCGGGCGGGGGATTAGTCTGATCGCCGGAGTGGCACCGTTCGTGTTTGCTCCCAGGCGACGAGGAGCGGAGTCTTAAAACTATGTGCGGAATCGTCGGCTACGTAGGGACCCGTGAAGTGGTGCCGCTCCTGATCGACGGGCTGAGCCGCCTGGAGTATCGCGGCTACGACTCGGCGGGTGTGGTGACCGTGGACGACGGCGACCTCTTGACAGTCAAGGCCGAAGGCAAGCTCGAGCGGCTCAAAGAGAAGCTCCGCCAGCAGCCGCTCGCCGGCCGCTACGGCTTGGGGCACACCCGCTGGGCCACGCACGGGCCGCCGAGCGAGCGCAACGCCCATCCGGTGGTCGACTCGCGGCGGCGCCTGGCGCTCATCCACAACGGCATCATCGAGAACTTCCTGCCGCTCAAGCAGCGCCTCCAGGCCGAGGGGTGGACCTTCACCTCCGACACCGACACCGAGGTCGTCGCCAACTTGATCTCTTCCTACCTCGACGGCGACCTGCGCGCGGCGGTGGCGCGCGCCGCGCGCGAGCTCGAGGGCATGTACGCCTTCGCCGCGGTGACCGTCGAGTCGGACGGGCAGGAGATCGTCGCCGCCCGGCAGGGGCCGCCGCTGGTCATCGGCCTCGGCGAAGGCGAGCAGTTCCTGGCCTCCGACCCGGCCGCCCTCCTCGCCCACACCAAGAACGTGATCTTCCTCGAGAACGGCGACTTGGCGCGCCTGGCTCCCGGCGGCGTCGAGGTCTGGGACCGCGAGGGGCACCCCGTCGAGCGCGCCGTCCAGCGCCTCAACTGGGACCCCATCCAGGCCGAAAAGGGCGGCTACAAGCACTTCATGCTCAAGGAGATCCACGAGCAGGCGCAGGCCGTCCAGGACACCTTCGCCGGGCGCGTGGACTTCGCGCGGGCGCGCGTCCTCCTCGACGACACCGTGACGATGAGCGAGGAGGAGGTGCGCGGCCTCGAGCGCCTCCACCTCCTCGCCTGCGGCACTTCCTGGCACGCCGCCCTGATCGGCAAGTTCATGATCGAGGAGATCGC
>DASWHY010000204.1:0-2261 GCA_036397955.1 Thermoanaerobaculia bacterium
GGACACCGCCAACCGGCTCGAGGCCCCCGGCTTCACCGCGCCGGTGATGACGACCTCGAGCGTACAGTTCGATCCCGCTCAGTTGGCCGCGGAGCTCAGGAGCGACAACGCCGCGTTCCGCGAGGCTCTGGACGCTGTCGCGCTGGAACAGCGCAAGGCGGAGGCGAGCCTGCAAGTCAAGGATGCCCGCCACACCGAGGCGACGCGCATCGACGCGGCCTGTGCCCGCATCTACGTGGGCTTGTTCCTCCTGGCCGATCGCCGGGACCTGGCCGCGAGGTTCCTCCGGGCGCTGCGCCGCACGCGGCGCCGGGCATCGAGCGCCGGCGACCCCTCGCCGCTGCCCGACGCCGGCCCATCGCCGGACGCCGGCCCGTCGCCGGACGGTGAGCCCGTCGAGGGCGAGTCGTCCGCGGCCGCCTCGTCCGCGGACTGACGTCGTCCGCGGTCTGACGTCGCACTCGAGGGTCCCACCCGTCGTGGGTGGGACCCTCTTTTTTCGTTGGCGAGAGTGGCCGACGCGGCGGCGGCCAGTCGAGGCGCCCGCTATTCGTGCCGCAGCGCCGTCCACGGATCGACGCGCGCGGCGCGGCGGGCCGGAATCCAGGCGGCGAAAAGGGCCACGGCGGCGAGCAGGAGCGAAACCGATCCCCAGGCCACGGCGTCGCCCGCCGTCACGCCGTAGAGGAAGGCCTCGAGCGCGCGGCCGGCGGCGAAGGCGCCGGCCCAGCCCGCGGCGAGGCCGCCGGCTGTCCACGCCATGGCGTCGCGCAGCACCAGGCGGATGACGTCGCCCCGGCGCGCCCCCAGGGCGCGCCGGATCCCGAGCTCGCGGGTCCGCCGGCTGGCGGCGTACGCCGTCACGCCGTAGATCCCCGTGGCCGCCAGCACCAGCGCCAGGACGCCGAAGAGGGCGAAGAGCGCCGCCGCCGTCCGCGGCAGCGCCAGGGCGGGGCCGAGGGCCTGCTCGAGGGTCGAGAGACGGCTGACCGCGACCCGGTCGTCGAGCTCGCGGATCGTCCGTCTGAGGACCGCCAGGGCCGGACCCGCCTCGCCGTCGACCCGCGCCACCAGAGTCTCGGTGCCGGTCGTGATCTCGCCGCTGCGGCCGCTCCTCGCCCAGCGGCCCTGGTCGAAGGCCAGATAGAGGAAGGGACGCGGCGCCTCGCCCAGGGTCCGGTACTTGCCGTCGCCGACCACGCCCACCACCTGGTAGACGCCGGCGGCGCCGGCGACCCGCAGCCGGCGGCCGACGGCGTCCGCGCCCGGCCACCAACGCCGCGCCAGGGCACGGTTGACGACCGCGACGCGCGGGGCGCCGTCGCCGTCGCCGTCGTCGAACGTGCGGCCGGAGAGCAGGGGCACGCGGAGCGTCTCGAGATAGCCGGGGCTCACGGTGGCGGCGTCGACGCGCCGCCAGGCGTCCGGCGCCGGCTCGCCGCCGCCGTCCGCCGCCGCGATCTCCTCGAAGCGGATCTCCGCGGACAGCGGCAGGTGGCTCGTGAGGCCGGCCGTGGCGACCTCGGGAAGCGCCTCGACCCTGGCGAGCAGGCGGCGGTAGAAGTCCTCGACCTCGGCCGGCGAGGAGCCCCCGAGCCGGGGTCCCAGGGCGGCGACCACCACGCCGCGGGACTCGAAGCCGGGATCGATGCGGTGGGCCTTCGCCATGCTGCGGACCGCCAGGGCCGCGCCGAGGAGCAAGACGAGCGAGAGCGCCACCTGGGCCGCCACGAAGACCGCCGTCCACCTCCGGCGCCGGCCGCCCGTGGCCGCGCCTTGCAGGGCGGCGATCAGGTCGGTGCGGGCGGCGGCGGCGGCGGGCGCCAGGGCGAAGACCAGCGCCACCAGCGCCGCCCACGCCGCGGTGAAGGCGACGACCCGCAGGTCGAGGGCCAGGTCGAGAGCCAGGTCCAGGGTCACCGGCAGACGCAGCGCGTTCAATGCGGCGTTGGCGCCCCACGCCAGGAAGAGGCCGAGGGCGGCGCCGAGGGCCGCCAGCAGGAGGGACTCGGTCAGCAGTTGGCGCAGGATCGCCGCGGGCCGGGCGCCGAGGGCGAGCCGCGTGGCCATCTCCCGCCGCCGCTCGGCGGAGCGCGCGAGCAGCATGTGGGCCACGTTGGCGGCGGCGACGAGGAGCACCAGGGCGACGCCCGCCAGCGCCGCCGCCGACGCCGCGCGGAGCCCGCCGTCGACGTCCGGCAGGAAGAGCACCTGCGCCGTCGGCAGGGCGGCGAAGGTCCGTTCGCGGTGGCTGGCGGGAA
>DASWHY010000205.1:0-13041 GCA_036397955.1 Thermoanaerobaculia bacterium
GATGCTCTACATCCTGCTCAACTACGCCCGGCCGCAGGCGACGCTCAACCGGGTGATGGAGTTCACCGGCCCCGGCATCTCGGCCCTCTCGATGGACGAGCGCGCCACCCTGACCAACATGGCGACCGAGTGCTCGGCGCGCACCGCCATCGTCGAGGCCGACGAGGAGACCTTCCGCTGGCTCGCCGCCTGGCGGGGGACCGACCCCGACCAGTACCGGGCGCGGGCGGTGGCGCCGGACGAAGGGGCGGTCTACGACGGCGGCATGCACACGATCGACCTCTTGGGGATCCGGCCGATGGTGGCCCACCCCGGCGATCCCGACCACGGCATCCCCTCCGACCCGACGAACGGCGCCTTCGTCGACGAGATCGGCGAGGTGCCGATCGAGATCGCCTACGGCGGCAGCTGCACGGCGGGGAAGATCGACGACCTCGTCTTCTACCACCAGGTCGTCAAGGAGGCGGTGGACGCCGGGCTCAAGGTGGCGCCCGGGGTGCGCTTCCTGATCCAGTTCGGGTCGGTGGCGGTCGAGGAGTTCTGCCGCCAGCACGGCCTGCTCGACACCTTCGCGCAGGCGGGGGTCGAGGTCATCCACCCCGGCTGCGGCGCCTGCATCGGCTGCGGCCCGGGGGTCTCCGAGACCACCGACCAGGTCACCGTCTCGGCGATCAACCGCAACTACAAGGGCCGCTCCGGCCCCGGCAAGCTCTGGCTCGCCTCCCCCCTGACCGTCGCCGCCTCCGCCTTCACCGGCAAGATCACGCCCTACACGCCGGGGATGTTCGCGGAGACGCTGGTCGGAGCCGCGTCCTAGCCCTCTACCACCGCCAGCGCGCCGAGAAGCCCCAGACCTGCTCGCGCCCGGTGTAGCTGCCGGCGATGTCCGGGCTGCGCGGCTCCTGGCCCGAGGCGCCGCGGTTGCCGTGGCCGTGGAAGGAGTAGGCGAGGTCGAAGGAGATGTCGGGGAAGTTGTAGGCGAAGCCGGCGGCGTAGACGTAGGCGTCGTCGCGCGGGAAGCCGGGCTCGACGGTGTTGCCGCGCACCGGCGAGGGCTCCCAGCCGAGGCCGCCGAAGAGCTGGAAGTTGTCGGTGATCTCCCCCTCGGCGCCGAAGCGCACCGAGACGGTGTCCTTCCAGTTGCGCTCCCTGACGGTGAGCCCGGCACCCAGCAACGGGTCCGGGGAGAAGGTGACCACGGTGTCTTCGAGCGTCGACCAGTTCTGGTAGGCGATATCGACTTCCAGGCGCAGCTCCGGGTAGGGCGCGAACCAGGTGCCGGCGCGCAGCTCCCACGGCAGGGTGAACGACTGCCCCGCGCGGCCCGGCACGAAGCGGTTGGCTACCAGAGGGAGGACCTCCGAGATCGCCACGTCGCGCGGCGCGTAGCTCACCTTGCCGTTCCCCTCCAGCTCGGCCTCGCTGCGCAAGACCGTCCCCCAGCCCCAGGACGGCGCGGCGTAGTGCAGCGCCAGGTCCCACCCCAGGGCGTCCACGTCGGCGTCGGCGTCGCGCTGGATCTCGACCGGGACCGTGCGCGAAAGGCTGGGGACGAAGACGTCAGCGAACGCGTTGTCGGACTGCTCGAGCCCGCCGTAGAGGTAGCGCACGCCGCCGCCCAGGCTCCAACCCTCGGCAAACTCGTAGGCCGTGACGGCGTGGAGCTCGAAGACCTCGAGCGCGAAGCGGCGGGTCAAGAAGCGGCCGGGGAAGAGCGCCGAGTGCCAGTCCATGTTGTGCCAGAAGGGGGCGTCGAGCCCGAGCCCGAAGGCGATCGGGGTGCTGTCCTGCGGCGCGCGCCAGGTGAGGTAGACCGCCGGCGGGAACTGGATCGTGTGCTTGGCCCGGTGCGTGCCGCTCGCGCTGCGGTAGGCGTCCTCGCCGTTGGCGAAGTCGAGCCCGGCCTGGAGCTGGAGGCCCGGCAGGCGGGTGATCGCCGCCGGGTTGTAGGTGACCATCGAGGGCTCGTGACCGCGCGCCGTGAACGCCCCGGCCTGCCCGGTCGCCCGGCCGCCGTGCTGGAAGAGCCCGAAGCCGGCGGCGGCGCCCGGTGCGGGGGCGAGAAGGGCGAAGACGAGACCGCTCAGGAGCGCGAACATCGACGGCAGTTGCGACGGCCGGGGCTGGGGCATGAGTCCTCCTCGCTGGCGGCGGCGAGGATAACAGCCGTTGCTATGCTCCGCCGCGCCGTGCGCACGAACTGGTACCAGGATTTCTTCCGCGGCGTGGCGCTCGACGTCTGGCGCGAGGTGATCGCCGAGCAGCCGACGGCGGCGGAGGTGGACTTCCTCGTCGCCGAGCTCGGCGCGCCCGCCGGCGGGCGCCTGCTCGACGTCCCCTGCGGCAACGGCCGGCACGCGCTGGAGCTGGCGCGGCGCGGCTACCGGATGACCGGCGTGGACATCTCGGAGGAGTTCCTGGCCGAGGCGCGGGCGAGTGCCGCGGCGGCGGGCCTGGACGTCGGGTGGGCGCTCGGCGACATGCGGCGCCTCGAGGGCGACCCCGCTTCCTACGACGGCGCCTTCTGTCTCGGCAACAGCTTCGGCTACGTCGACGGGCCCGGCATGAAGAGCTTCCTCGACCGTCTCGCGCGCCTGCTGCGGCCGGGCGCCCGCTTCGTCGTCTCGACCGGCATGGCCGCCGAGTCGGTCCTGCCGCGCCACCAGGAGCACGAGGAGTTCACCATCGGCGACGTGCGGATGACGATCGACAGCCGCTACAACACCGCGGCGAGCTGCGTCGAGGAGGAGTACACCTTCGTCCGCGACGGCGAGACCGAGGTCCGCGAGTCGGTCCACTGGGTCTACACCGCCGCCGAGATCCAGCGCATGCTCGCGCGGGCCAAGCTCGACACGGTCGCGCTCTACGGCTCGACCGACCGCCAGCCGTTCACCCTGGGCGCCACCGAGCTGTACGTCGTGGCGCAAAAGCGCGGCTGAGCCGGGTGTTAGACTTTCCCTCCTCGCCGGCCGCCCCGCCCATGATCGTCGCCAAACGCCAGGAGCAGGGGTTCACCGTCCTCGAAGTGGAGGGGGTGATCAAGCTGGGGGAGAGCGCCAAGTTCTTCGCCCAGACGCTGGAACGCACCCTCGCCGAGGACCGCGGGCACGTCATCGTCGACTTCTCGCGGATCAACTACATCGACTCGACCGGCATCGGCGAGCTGGTCGGCTACCTCGGCCGCTTCCAGAGCTCCCGCCGGGCGCTGATCCTGGTCAAGCCGAACGAGCGCATCCGCAAGCTCCTCGAGGTCGCCCGCCTCGCCGAGCTGTTCCCCACCTACGAGACGGTCGAGGCGGCGATGGCCGCCCACGCCTGACGCGCCGAGGCCCGCCCGCTCCTGTTCGCGCCGGTCGCCGTCGTCACCCGCAGCGGTCTGCCCGAGTCCTGGCACTCCGGGACGGCGGCGGTCGTCACGCCGGAGGGGCGGCTCGTCGCGCGCCTCGGCGACCCGGCGGTCGCGACCTTCCTGCGCTCGGCGGCGAAGCCCTTTCAAGCCCTGCCGCTGGTCCTCGCGGGCGGCATCGAGCGCTTCGCCCTCGACGAGGCCGACCTCGCCCTGATCTGCGCCTCGCACGCCGGCTGCCCCGAGCACGCCGAGCGCGCCGCCGCGCTGCTCGCCCGCGGCGGTTTCGCCGTCGCCGACCTCCTCTGCGGCGCCCATCCTCCGTACGACGCCGAGGCGGCGGCCGAGCTGGCGCGCCGGGGCCAGGCGCCGAGCCCGCTCCACAACAACTGCTCGGGCAAGCACGCCGGCATGCTCCTCGCCTGCCGGCTCCTCGGCTATCCGCCGGCGGACTACGTCGCCCCCGGCCACCCGCTGCAGCGCGACATCGCCGGCTGGGTGGCGCGGCTCTGCGGCATCGCGCCGGAGCGCCTGGGCTACGGCGTCGACGGCTGCAGCGCCGTCTCCTTCCACCTGCCGGTGGCGGCGGCGGCGCGCGGCTACGCGGCGCTGGCCGACCCCGCCGCCGCCGGGGTGGCCGCCGCGCCGGCCGCGGCGCTCGGCCGGATCGCCGCGGCGATGACCCACGCGCCGGCGATGGTCGCCGGCCGCGGCCGCTTCACCACCCGCCTCATGGAGACGACCGGCGGCCGCGTCGTCGCCAAGGAGGGGGCGGAGGGGTTCTACGCGCTGGCGGTGCGCGGGCCGGTGGCGCTCGGCATCGCGCTCAAGGTCGCCGACGGCGGCGAGCGCTGCCGCGATGGCGTGGTGCTCGACCTGCTGCGGCAGATGGGCTCGCTCGCCGGCGAGGAGCTCGCCGCGCTGGCCCCCTTCTACCGCCCGGTCGTCACCAACGCCCGCGGCCTCGCCGTGGGCGAGGTAGTGCCCGACCTCGAGGTCCAAGAGGTCGGCGGCGGCGGCGCGGACTGCTAGACTCCCGCCCGAGGCCGACCCCTGACCGCACCGCTCCTCCCCAAGCTCGTCCCTGTCCTCGCGCTGGCCTGCGTAGCGGTCGCCTGCCGCACCGGCCGCGGCGAGCCGCCGCCCTTCCGCAAGGTGCGTCCGGCGGTGGCCTACGAGATCCTGCGCGACAGCCCGGAGACGCTGATCCTCGACCTGCGGACGCCGCAGGAGTTCACCGGCCCGGAGGGGCACGTCAAGGGAGCGATCAACATCGCCGAGGACCGCCTCCGCCGGCTCCTGCTCGACATCAGCGCCTACCGCGGCCAGACCTTCCTGGTCTACTGTGGCGACGCGAGCTGCGGCGAGCAGGCGATGGAGCTGCTGGTGTCGAGCGGCTATCGCGATGCCATCCTGATCCAGGGCGGCTTCGCGGCCTGGGTCGAGGAGGGGTTCGACACCGTCCTCGCCGTCGAGAGCCCCGCGCCATCCCCGCAGCCGCCGCAGCCGGCGGGGCCGCAGCCGGCCCCGCCGCCGGAGGACCGATGACCGTCCACACGTCCGACCTGACCGCCGCCGGCGCCTTGCAGTCGCTGCAGGCGGCGCTCGGCGGCCGCATCAGCCTCGACCCCGAGGTGCGCGCCCGTTACCGCAGCGACTTCGGCCGCCTCGTCGACCGCCTGCCCGGCGCGGTGGCGCTCTGCGCCTCGGCCGAGGAGGTGGCCGCGGTGGTGCGCCGCTGCCGCGAGCTGCGCGTGCCGATCGTGCCGCGCGGCCAGGCGCACACTCAGACCGGCCAGGCCACGACCGAAGGGGGCGTGGTGCTCGACACCGCGCCGCTCGACCGCATCCACGCGATCGACGCCGAGGCGCTCACCGCGACCGTCGGCGGCGGCGTCGTCTGGCGCGACCTGGTGGCGGCGACGACGGCGCAGGACCTGGTGCCGCCGGTCCTCACCAACAACCTCGGGGTGACGGTGGCGGGGACGCTCTCGATGGCCGGGCTCGGCGTGGCCAGCTTCCGCTACGGCACGCAGGCCGACAACGTCCTCGAGCTGGAGGTGGTGACCGGCGAAGGGGAGATCGTCGTCTGCTCGCGCCAGCGGCACCGCGAGCTCTTCGACGTCGTGCGCTGCGGGCTGGGGCAGTTCGGGATCATTACCCGGGCGACGCTCAAGCTGCGCCGCTGCCGGCCGCGGGTGCGGATGTTCACCCTGGTCTACGACCGGCTCGACCTCTTCATGGCGGACGCGCGCCGGATCATGGACCCGGCCGACCGCTCCTTCCACAGCCTGGGCGGCATCTGCTCGCCGGCGCCGCTCGGCTTCCGCTCGATCGGCGAGGGACTGGAGCTGGGGGTCGGAGTGCAGGGGTACGCGCACTGGGTCTTCCCGATGTTCCTCTCGGTCGAGTTCGCGCCCGGGGAGGAGCCGGACGACGCGGCGCTCTTGGCCGGCCTCCACTTCCACCGCCACGCCCACACCGAGGACACCACACAGCTCGACTTCTGCCGCCGCATGGAGCCGATGTTCCAGCTCTGGCGGCGCACCGGCTACTGGGAGCACCCGCACCCCTGGATGGAGACGATCCTCCCCTGGGAGGGGTCGCGGGAGTTCATCGAGAGCGTGCTGGCGCAGCTCCCGCCGGGGGCGCTCGGCGCCGGCGGCCACGTCCTCCTCTGGCCCTCGCGCACCGACTGCTCGGACGTGCCGCTCTTCATGCACCCCGAGGGCGAGGCGGTGATGGGCTGGGGGATCCTCGGCGCGGTGCCGCGCGAGTTCCTGGAGGAGGGGCTCGCCAAGCTCGACCTGGCGAGCGAGCTGTCGATCTACTACGGCGGCAAGCGCTACCTCTCCGGCTACATCAGCTTCGACACCGTCGAGCGCTGGGCGCAACACTTCGGCGACCGCTGGCCGGCCGTGCAGGCGGCCAAGCGCCGCTGGGACCCCGACGGCATCCTGGCGCCCGGCTTCATCCAGTACGAGTAGCGCCCGCTACTCGATGTAGCCCACCGCACGCAGCCGCTCCTCCGCCTCGCGCGCCCCGGCGAGGAGGGCGGCCGGGTCGCCGCCGGCGCTCCGCGCCAGCCAGTCGCGCAGCGCCGCGCGCAGCGGCGCGGCCGCCCGGCGCTCGGCGGCCAGCCGGTCGCGGGTCTCGCCGGGATCGGCCGCCAGGTCGTAGAGCCACTGCCGCCCGCTCGCCAGGTCGGCGATCAGCTTGTGCCGCGGCCCGACGACGGCGTGCAGCACCCCCTGCGCGCTGACCTGCCGCGCGTGCGCCTGCCGTCCCGCCGCGAGCGCCGGCCGCAGGCTGCGGCCGGCGAAGGCGTGCCCCTCCGCCGGCACCCCGAGCAGATCGAGCAGGGTCGGCAGGACGTCCAGGTTCTGCGCCCCTGCCGCCACCCGCGCCGGCGCGAAGCCGGGGGCGCGCACCACCAGCGGCACGCGGATCGAGCTGTCGAAGACGGTGCGGCAGTGCTTGACGTGGCCGTGCTCGAGGAACTCCTCGCCGTGGTCGGAAGCGACGACGACGATCGTCTCCGCGTCGAGCCCCGCCCGCTCCAGCCCCGCCAGCAGCCGGCCGAATTCCCCGTCCCAGAAGGCGATCTCCTCGTCGTAGAGGTCGAGAAGGAGTCGGCGGTCGGCGGCGGTGACTCCGGGGTCGGGCGCCCCTTGGTAGAGCGCGCGGCCGATCGGGTTGGGGTTGCCGCGGCGGATGAAGCGCTTGTCCGACCAGCCGCGGGCGAAGCGGCGCACGTGGCCCTGCGGCGGCCGGTAGGGGGCGTGTGGGTCGAGGTAGTGGAGGTAGAGGAAGAAGGGGCGCGGCAGGCTGCGCAGCAGCGGCAAGGCTTGGCGGTTGACGCAGGCGGCGGAGCGCCAGGGGCAGTCCTCGAGGAAGAGGTCGAAGCCGCGCCCGAAGCCGCCGCGCGGGTTGTGCTCGCTCGGACGCCGGCGCACCACGGCGCTGGCCGAGACCGCGGCAGTCGTCCAGCCGCGGGCGCGGAGCAGCTCGGGCAGCGCCGGGATGCCGCCGGGGATGCCGATCGCGCCGTCCGGCTGCCCGAGGAAGCGTTCGGGGAGCTGCGAGGTGAGGAGCGAGTTGACCGAAGGGAAGGTGCAGCCGGCCTGGCTGCGCGCGTCGGTGAAGACGACGGCCTGGCGCGCGAAGGCGTCGAGCGCCGGGCTCGTCGGGCGCGGGTAGCCGTAGGCCCCGAGGTGGTCGGCGCGCAGGGTGTCGACGAGGACGAGGACGACGTTCTGCGGCCGCGGCTCGCCGCCGCCGGCGCAGGCCGCGAGGACGAGCGCGGCGGCGAGGGCGCGGGGCGCACGGCGGAGCACCCGCGCAGCGTAGCGCAGCGGCGCGGGGCCGGTGCTAGCGTGTCTGCCGATGGGCCTCCGCGCGCTCTTCACCTGCCGCCCGCGGCCGGCGCCGCCGCTCCTGTTTCCGGAGCCGTTCGTGCCCGAGGAGACGACCCGGGTGGCGACGGCAGAGGCGGCGCGCGTCCTCGCCGCGCTCGCGGCGCTGCGGCGCGAGCACGCGGAGATGCCTATGGGCCACATGCACTTCCACGGCGAGCCGCGCGCCTGGCTGCCGCCGGAGGAGCGCTTCGATCCCAACCGCTACTTCGAGGTCTTCGACCGCCTGCGGCCCGACGACGGCTGGGGCCTCGACTACGTCTACCGCTACTGGGGCAACGGCGGCTCGCCGCTCCTCTACCCGCGCCGCCGCGGCGCGCCGCCGCTCACCACGCTCGACGCGTACGGCGAACGCTTCCCCTGGGGCGAGCAGCCCGGCGTCTACCCCTGGCTCTGGCGCCTCAGCGCCGAGCGCTCCCCCGAAGGGGCCTTCCAGCTCGCCCTCCTCGCGCTCGAGGGGCAGAAGTTCTACCTCCACTGGCACTCGCACTACTTCGACACCGAGTACGTCTGCACCCCCGAGCGGCTGGAGCAGCTCATGAAGACGCTCCCCGACGACCGGGAGGAGCCGAGCTTCGTCGACGGCGTCACGCCCGAGGAGCGCGAGCGCCTGCGGCGCTACGACCTCGCGCCGGTCGTCCGCCGCGCCGGCGACTTCGCCGAGGTGGAGGCCCTCGCCTACACCAAGTTTGGCGGCTTCTTCCGGCGCACGGTGCGGATCGCCTGGCCGAACCAGGTGCTCGGTTCGAGCGACGAGCAGATCGTCGAGTACCACTGCGGGATCATGTATTAGCGACATCGACCGCACCACGCCGACCCTCCGGCCGCAGCGCGCGCCGCTCCTGCGCCAGAGCTGGCACCACCTGCTCTTCCTGCACTGGGACGTGCCGCCGGAGGTGTTGCGGCCGCTGGTGCCGGCGGGGCTCGAGCTGGACCTCTTCGACGGCCGCGCCTGGGTGGGCTTGATCCCCTTCACCATCACCGGCAGCCGCGCCCCCTTCACGCCGCCGGTGCCCTTCGTCTCCGACTTCCACGAGGTCAACGTCCGCACCTACGTCCACCACGGCGGCCGCGACCCGGGCGTCTGGTTCTTCAGCCTCGACGCGGCGAGCCTGCTCGCCGTGGCCGGCGCCCGCGCGGTCTACCGGCTGCCCTACCACGACGCGCGGATGCGCTTCGACGTCCAGCCCGGCGCCCCGGCGCGCTTCCACTTCGTCTCCGCGCGGCGCGCGCCGGCGCCGCCGCCGGGCTGCGACCTGCGCTGGACGACCCGCGGTGGCACGCGCCCGGCCGCCTTCCGCTCGCTCGACTTCTTCCTCGTCGAGCGCTACTTCCTCTACGCCGCCGGCGAGGACGGCACCCTCTGGCGCGGCCAGGTCCACCACGAGCCCTACCCGCTCCAGGAAGAGGTGGCGCTCGAAGGCCTCGAGGAGACCCTCCTCGCCGCCGCCGGCATCACCCGCCCCGACGCGCCGCCGCTCCTCCACGCCTCGCCGGGCGTGGAAGTGCGGATCTACCCGCCCGAGCGCGTGGGCGACTAGAGCCTTAGATCACCCGCGGGTTGCCGCCGTCGACCGGGAGCTGCGCGCCGGTGGTGCGGGAGAAGAGGTCGGTGCAGAGGGCGGCGGCCAGCGCCCCGACGTCGGCGGCGCGCACCTCGACGCCGAGGAGGTTGCGGCGCCGGTACTCCTCCGGCGTGATGCCGTACTGCCGCGCCCGCGCGGCGATCAGCTCGGGGCTCCAGAGGTTGGTGTCGAAGACCGCGTCCGGATGGAGCACGTTGACGCGAATGCCGTGCTCCGCGAGCTCGAGCGCCGCCACGCGGCCGAGCTGGGTCAGCGCCGCCTTCGAAGCCGAGTAGGCCGCCGCGCCGGGGCCGGGGGCCGCGACGTTGCGCGAGCCGATGAGGACGACCGAGCCGCCGCCGGCGGCCTGGCGGAGCAGGGGGATCGTCTCGCGCAGGAGTGTCAAGTGGGAGCGGGCGTTCAAGTCCATGACGCGCGCCCAGGTGGCGTCGTCCAGCTCCTCGACCGTCGGGCCGGCGACGAAGACGCCGACGCAGCTCACCACCGCGTCGATGCCGCCGAAGCGCTCGACCGCCTGCGCCACCGCGGCGCGGACGGCGGCGGCGTCGGCGGCGTCGCAGCGGAGGTAGAGATCGGCGGGGCCGCTCGGCGCCGCATTGAGGTCGAGCCCCACGACCGCGGCGCCGCGCTCTTTCAAGGCCGCGGCGGACGCGGCGCCGATGCCGCTGGCCGCCCCGGTCACCAGCGCCACCCGCCCGGCCAGCGGCGGCGGCGCGCCGCCGCGCCGGAGCTTCGCCTGCTCGAGGTCCCAGTACTCGACCTCGAAGAGGTGGCGGGCCGGGAGCGGGCGGAAGCCGCCCAGGCGCTCCGCGGCCTCGATGGCGCCGATCGTGTGGCGGTAGACGTCGGCCGCGATCTCCGCGTCGCGGGCCGTCCGCCCGGCGGCGAAGAAGCCGAGCCCCGGCGCCAGCACGATGCGCGGCGCCGGGTCGAGCATGGCGAGCGGGCGGCCGTCCACGTGGCGCGCGAAGTAGCGGCGGTAGGCGGCGGCGTAGCGGTCGAGGTCGCGGGCGGCGCGCTGCGGGTCGCGCACGACGGCGGGGACGCGCTTGGTGCGCAGCACGTGGTCGGGCGTCAGCGTGCCGCGGCCGGCGACGGCGTCGAGGTCGGGGCGATCGGCGAAGCGGCGCGCGTCCTCATCGGCGACGAGCGTCAGGATCATCGGCTGGCCGGCGAGGCGCGACAGCTCGGCGCGGAGGCCGGCGATCGCCGCCAGGGTCCAGTCGGGACTGGCGGACGTGGCGCGGCGGCCGCGGGGGGCGCTCGCGCGGCGCTCGGGGCGCGGCAGCTCGGCCGCCGCCGCGGCGACCGCGGCGAGCATCCGCTCGTAGCTGGCGCGCGGGTCGTCGTCGAAGGTGAAGACGCCGTGGTTGAGCAGGATCATGCCCTGCGGCGCGAAGCCGTCCCGCACGGCCGCGAGCCAGCGCCGCCGGCACTCGACGGCGAGGTCGAAGCCGGGCTTGACGTAGGGCACGATCAGGAAGTCGCGGCCGAAGAGGTCGCGCGCCCGCCGCGCGCCGTCCGGCGTCTGGATCAGCGCCAGGACGGCGTCGGCGTGGGTGTGGTCGACGAAGCGGTGGGGGAGGAAGGCGTGGAGGAGCGCCTCGACCGACGGGTCCGGCGCCTGCGGGTCGAGCCGGCAGCGCCGCAGCTCGCGCATCATCTCGAGGTCGGAGAGCGCCGGCGCGTCGAGCAGGCGCCGCGCCCGTCCGAGCTCCAGCGGCGCGAACCCCTGCGCCTCGATCGTCGCCAGGTCCCAGCCGCTCGCCTTGACCCAGACGACCTCGCTCTCCTCGCCGAGGACGTCCCGCGCCGCCGATTTGACCGAGGTGTTCCCGCCGCCGTGGAGCACGAGCGACGGGTCCGCCCCGAGGAGGCGCGAAGTGTAGACCCGCAGCCCGAGGAGCGGGTCGGGCGTCCGCTCCGCCCACCGCCGCGCCTCCCGCTCGTTCCAGCGGCTCTCGATGCGTGGTTTCTTCATCGGAACGGCGCGTAGTCTAGCGGGCGGCGCCCGCGGCGCGCTCTGCTACGCTCCCGCGGGCATGCGCACCGTCCGCATCGGCAACGGCCAGGGCTTCTGGGGGGACAACGTCGACGCCCCGGTGGAGCTGCTGCGCGGCGGGCCGATCGACTACATCGGCATGGACTACCTGGCCGAGGTGACACTGTCGATCATGATGCGGCAGAAGCTCAAGGACCCGCGCCTGGGCTACGCCACCGACTTCATCGGCTTCGTCCGCCGCGTCCTGCCCGAGCTGGTCGGGCGCAACGTCCGCGTCCTCTCGAACGCCGGCGGCTTGAACCCCCACGCCTGCCGCGCCCGCATCTTCGAGGTGGCGCGCGAGCTCGGCGTCACCGGCCTCCGCGTCGGCGTCGTCGAGGGGGACGACGTCCTGCCGCGCCTGCCGGAGCTCCTCGCCGCCGGCCACGAGATGAAGAACATGGACACCGGCGAGCCGCTCGCCCCGGTCGTCGACCGCATGGCGAGCGCCAACGCCTATCTCGGGGCGCGCCCGGTCGTCGAAGCGCTCCAGCAGGGCGCCCTCATCGTCCTCGGCGGCCGGGTCACCGACACCGCCCTGGCGCTGGCGCCGATGATCCACGAGTTCGGCTGGGGGCCGGAGGAGTGGGACTGCCTCGCCGCCGGCACCGTCGCCGGGCACATCATCGAGTGCGGCGCCCAGTGCACCGGCGGCAACTACAGCCGCTGGCGGGAGGTGCCCGACCTCTGGAACGCCGGCTACCCGATCGTCGAGGCGCACCCGGACGGCACCTTCGTCGTCACCAAGCATCCCCGCACCGGCGGCATGGTCACCGTCGCGACCGTCGCCGAGCAGCTCCTCTACGAGATGGCGCGGCCCGAGGAGTACATCACCCCCGACGTGACCGCCGACTTCACCACCATCCGGCTGCGCCAGGACGGGCCGGACCGGGTCGAGGTCTCCGGCGTGCGCGGGCGGCCCAAGACCCCGTTCTTCAAGGTCTCGGGCTCCTACCTCGCCGGCTACAAGACGAGCGGGCAGATCACCCTCTGCGGGCCGGGCGCCGCCGGCAAGGCGGAGCTCGCGGCCGAGACCGTCTGGAAGCGCCTGGAGCGCGCCGGCGTCACCTTCGAGCCGGAGCAGAGATCGACCGAGTATCTCGGCCTCGGCGCCTGCCTCCCCGGCATCTTCGCGGTGCCGCCCGACCCGCCGGAGGTGGTCCTCCGCCTCGGCGTGCGCGATCCCGACCGCGCCAAGGTCGAGCGCTTCGGCATGGAGATCGCGCCGCTCATCACCGCCGGCCCGCCCGGCGTCACCGGCTTCGCCGGCGGCCGCCCGAAGGCGCAGGAGATCGTGGCCTACTGGCCGGCGCTGCTGGCGCGCGAGGAGGTCGAGCGGCAGATCGAGGTGTCGGTGGAGGAGGCGTGACGGCGGGCGGCGGGCTCGTCGCCCGCTGGTACGCGCCGCTCTTGGGCGGCCTGCTTCCCATCCTCCTCCTCGGGTTCCTGGCCAGCGCCGTCGCCGACCGCCTCGTCTTCGTCGGCTGGGCCTTCGCCTTCGCGCTCCTCTGGACCGTCCTGCTGCGGCAGGGGCTCGAGGCCGGCTGGGAGCCGCGGCGCCGATGGGGCAGCCTCGCCCTCCTCGCCGCGGTGGGCCTGGCGGCCTTCGCCGGGCTCGCGGCCGTCCACCGCGAGGACCTCGACCTCGGCGTG
>DASWHY010000206.1:0-4094 GCA_036397955.1 Thermoanaerobaculia bacterium
GAAGCGCCTGGTTGAGCGCGAAGACGACGAGGTAGAGCCGCACGAAATAGATCAGGAAGAAACCGAGCGGCCCCAGCTCGATCATCACCTTGCCGCTTTCGGTCTCGACGAGATTGCCGCGCAGCCAACTGTACGGCAGCGTGTGCTTGACCACCGCCGCGGCGCCTTGGTGCGCGGCGCCGATGCCGTAGCCGATGAGCCCGGCCTCGTCGATCTTGTCGAAGGGAGCGGTGAAGGGGGCCAGCGCTCGCTGGCGCACGTCACCCCGCCCGGCCGCCCGCCCACGGAAGGCCTCGATGGCGCCCGGTGCGGCATTGCCGAGCACCACGGCCAGGAGCCCGAGGATCAGCACCTGGCGCCCGATCACGGCGCCTCGCCCCCGCTCGCGCACCACGGCCAGCAGCCAGTAGATCGGGAAGAGGAGCAGCATGAGGAAAACCGGACCGCGCGAGCCGGTCATCAACATCCCGAGGAGAGACATGGCAAGGGCCGCGTAGAGCGCGAGCTGCCCTCGCAACCGCCAGCGCTGGAACGCAAGGAGCGCCAGGATGAGGATCGAGGTCGCGAGCAGATAGGAGGAGTAGCCGGTGATGTAGGAGAAGGTGGCCGTCACTCGCACGTGGGTCGAGCTGCCGAAGGTGGAGATGTTTCCGGCCTCCTGCGGCACGCGGGCGTAGGTGTTGAGAGCGCTCGAGGACGGGCTCAGGAACTGCGCGAAGGCGAGGAGCCCGATCGGCACCGCGAGGAGCGCATAGCGGCGCAGGAAGCGGAACAGCGCGGCGTCGGTGGGAAAGACCGCCGGCATGATGAAGAGGAGCGGCACGTACCAGAAATAGGCCTTGAAGCCCAGGAGCCCCACCAACACGCTGGGCAGGCGCGGGTTGAAGGCCTGGGCCAGGCCGAAAGCGGCGCCGGCGCCGAGCGCGAGCCAGAGGGCGGGAACCTGGGCGCGTGGGAGGCGAACCCGGTGGTGATGGACCCAGAAGCCGAGGTAGGCGGCGAGGAGGAGGGCGTCTTTGGCGAAGTAGAGGAGATCCTGCGCCCCCGGCAGCAGCCACTTGCGGAGTGCCCCTTCGACGATCAGCAGCACGAGCACCGCCTGGATCGCCAGCCGCCAGCGCGCGAAGGCCCAGAGCGCCGCGGCTCCGCCGACCAGAACGAGAAGGACCCGGACTTCCATCTATCGGGCTCCGCTCCGCGCCGGGACGGCCCCCTCGCGCGGGGCGCGCCGGGCAGCCTGCACGAGCACCTCGAGGTATCGCTCGGCGACGGCCGCGCTGGTGTGAGGCGCGAGGTGCTCCGCCGCGTGGCGCAGGTGCTCCTCCCGTGCCGCCGGATCGCGGAGCAGGTCGGCCAGGGCGCGCGCCATTGCCGGCACGTCGCCGTTGGGATAGGTGCGGCCGCAAGGGCCGATCGCCTCGGCGAGGCCGCCGCCGGCGGACCCCACGACGGCGCAGCCGCAGGCGATCCCTTCGAGGGCGACGATCCCGAACGGCTCGTTGTAGCGCGAAGGGACGACGAGCACGCGGTGCCGGTTGAGGAGACGGACCAGATCCTCGCCGGTGACCGTGCCGGGGAAGTCCACCTGCGCCGCGAGCCCCAGCCGCTCCGCCTGCGCCGCGAGCCGTGGGCGCTCCGGGCCGTCGCCGGCGATCGTGAGCCGCGGTCGCGACCCTTCCGCCGCGAGGAGGGCGAGGGCCTCCAGCAGCAGGTCGAGCCCTTTGTCCGACACCAGGCGGCCCAGAGCGATCAGGTCGCGGCTCCGCTCGCCGGGAAGGACGCGGAACAGCCGATCGCGGTAGGCGTTGCCGATTACGACCGCTTCGGCGTCGAGGTCGGCCGCCACCGCCCGGCTCACCGCGATCGAGGCCGCGGCATGGCGCAGGAGGTACCGCTTCAAGCGGTCCTGCCAGGCGATCCGGCCGTCGCTCCGGCAATACCAACTGTGGTGCGAGACGACCCACGGGCGGCGCAGGAAGAGCAGCGGCCAGAGACCGCGCAGGCTGACGTTGGCCTGGAAGAAGACGTCGCTCCAACGGGTCCAGCGCAGGAATTCGCGCGGCGTCGGCCGCCGAACCACGCGGTACGAGGGATCGGCGGCACCGGCGCCCGGCGTCCGCGTGATCACGACGACCTCGTGGCCGACCGCCGCGAACTCCGCGGCGAGCGTCGCGACGTTGATCTCGAGCCCTCCTACCTGCGGCAGGAAGGCGGGCGAGTAGAGAAGCACTTTCATCCCTCGATCAGCTCCTGAAAGGTCTCCGCTTGGCGCGCCAGGGAATGACTCTCGTACCAGGCGTGGGCCGCTGCGGCGAGCGCATCGGGATCCGCGGGCACGGGTTGGACCGGATTCCAGTGCGGCGGTACTCCATTCGTTGCGCCTGCACCGCCACCGCCGTTCCAGGCGCAAACCGGCAGCAGCCCATGAGCAGAATAGGCGGCGAAGATCCCCGACTTCCCGAGGAAGGCGGCGGGATAGGCGACGAACCCGGCGTAGCCCTCCAGGAGACGAGCGCTGACCTCGGCAGAGGGGAGCACGCCGAGCTCGCGTACCGGGCGGGTGCCCAGCCAGGCCGGCGCCCCGACCCCCGGGCCTACGTCCCACACCTCCTCGAGGCCGAGGATTTCGCAGGCGGCGAGCAGCTGTTCGCGCAAGTCGCTCCAGGCGCGGCGGCGCGCCCCGGCGCCGCCGAAGAGGAGAAGGCGGCGCGGTCGTGAGACGAGCGGCGTTACGGCGGCCGGCTCGCCAACACCCGAAAAGACAGGGGCAACAGCGATCGGGACGGTCGGCCGCCAACGGTGCAGGACGCTGGCATAGAGATCGAGGCTGGTGACGGCCGCATCCGAAGCACGGACGAGGCGCGCCGCGAGCTGTCGCTGGCGCGGGGAGAGCCAGAAGGAGCTCCGCCAGGGGGGGCCCGTGGCGTAGACCTCGTGGAAGACCGTCACCAGCCGGCGGCCGGTCTCCTCCCCCTTCCAGCGCTCGATGCCGTCGATCAGCCAAGACGGGCAGCCGCGGCGCTGATAGCCGTAGTTGGCGTAGTGGAGGAGGACAGTGCTCTCCCCGGCGAGGGCCGCGGCGAGGGCGCGAGCGCTCTGCTCGGGGAGCGCGGCGGCGGCGAGGCAGCGGCTCCCGATCTCTCCCTCCCGCGCCAGCGCCGCGCCGAGCGCCAGCGCGTAGCTGCCGACGCCCTCGGAAGAGGCGGGGTCGTGCGGGACGATCTGAATCAATGACATCCGCTCAACCCTTCCGCCGGGCGCCGCCGGGCTCCGCGCAGGTCAGCGAGCCACCGCAGGTAGGCGGCTTCGACGGTGGCAACCGAGTCGTCCCAACGGAGCGACTGGACGCGACGATGTCCGCCGCGAGCGATCCTCTGACGGAGCTCCTCGTCGCGCGCCAGCCACTCGACCGCCTCCTGGAGCGCTTGCGGCGAGGACTCGTTCAAGAGGAGCGCCTCCTGCCGATCGCGCAGGCCGGCTGCGAACCCGACCGGGCTTGCGACGAGCGCCGCGCCGCAGGCCATCCCCTCGGCGGCGGCGAGGCCGAAGCTCTCGTACACGGACGGCAGCAGGAGGATGCTGAGCCCCTGGTAGAGAGCCCGCAGCCGCGTGCCGCGCTCGGCGAAGGGGACGACTTCGATGCGTGCGAGCAGGTCGGCCGGGAAATGCGCCTCCGGCCGGAAGCCGTCTCCGACCCCGACCAAGACCAGCCGCCACTCCGGGAGGGCGCGCAAGACGGACGGCAGGGCCGCCTCGAGGAGTGCCACCCCCTTCCGCGAGATCCAGGAGCCGCAGAAGCCGATCGTGGGCGGCCGAGCGAAGTCCACCGGCAGGTCCAAATACTCCTCGGGAAGAGGGTTGTCGATCGCCAGGATCTGTTGGGGCTCGGTATATCCCCGGTCGAGCGCGTAATCGCGATCGAAGCCCCCGACGGTGACCAGCGCGTCGGCGATCCTGAAACCGCGCTCCGCGAGCCGCGACTGATCGAGCTGGAACCAGCGCCGCGAAGGGGCCATCCGGCCGGCCGCCTCGGCGGCGCCGAGGAGCTCTGCGCAGTGCGGCTCGAGCCCGTTGGAGTGCGCGACGAGGAGGAA
>DASWHY010000207.1:0-1789 GCA_036397955.1 Thermoanaerobaculia bacterium
CGTGCGGCGGCGGCGGGTCTCCCAGCCGTCCATCCACTTGCCGCGGTCGGTGTAGCGGTCGGGCACGAAGACCGGCTCGGCCTCGCGCACCAGGTTCTCCTTCTCGGCGAAGAACTCGTCGTTGGCGGCGAGGACGGCGCCTCCCAGCCGCTCGGCGGCGAGGTCCACCAGCGCGGGGGCGTCGGTCATCGGCGGAAGAGCTCTCCCGTGGCCTGCGGCGGGAAGCGGCCGCCATCGTAGACCAACTCGCCGCGCAGGAAGGTCTGCCGCACGACGCCGGCGAGGCGGCGGCCCTGGTAGGGGGTGAGCGGATGGCGGTGCTCGAGCCGACCGCCGTCCACGGTGAATTCCGCCTCCGGGTCGAAGACCACGAGGTCGGCGTCGAGCCCGGCGCGGATCGCCCCTTTGCGCTCCGCGAGGCCGGCGAGCACCGCCGGCGCGCGGCTCATCCACTCGGCGAGGTCGGCGAGGCCGTGGCCGTGCCGGCGCGCTTCCGTCCAGACGGCGGAGAGGGAGACCTGGAGCGAGGCGATCCCGCCCCAGGCCTCGCGGAAGTCGCCGCGCTCGCGGAGCTTCATCGCCGGCGGGCTGGGCGAGTGATCGGAGGCGACGAGGGCGAGGGTGCCGTCGGCGAGCGCGGCCCAGAGGGCCTCGCGGTGCGCGGGCTCGCGGATGGGCGGCGCGCACTTGTACTCGGTGGCGCCGTCGGGGACGTCGGCGGCGGTGAAGGTCAGGTAGTGCGGGCAGGTCTCGGCGGTGAGGGCGAGCCCTTCGGCGCGAGCGCGGGCGAGGAGGGGCAGGACCTCCGCCGCGGCGACGTGGACCACGTGGACGCGGGCGCCGTGCTCGCGGGCGAGCCGGATCAGCAGCTCGACGGCCGCGACCTCCGCTGCCGGCGGCCGCGAGCCCAGCCAAGTCCGGTAGGCGCGCGGGTCGGCGCCGGCGAGTGACGCCGCGGCGGCCTCGATCGGCCCCGGCAGCTCGGCGTGCACGAGGAGCGGCGCGCCGAGCGCGGCGAGGACCGGCAGCGCGCGCCGCAGATCCTCCTCGCCGACCGCCGGAAACTCCTCGACCCCGGAGGGCACGAGGAAGGCCTTGAACCCGAGGGCGCCGGCGTCCCAGAGCGCCGCCAGCTCGCCGTCGTTCCCCGGCACGACGCCGCCCCAGAACCCGACGTCCACCCAACACTGCCCCGCCGCCGCCTCGCGCTTCGCGTCGAGCGCCGCCGCCGTCGTCGTCGCCGGCACGCTGTTGAGCGGCATGTCCACGAGCGCCGTCACCCCGCCCGCCGCCGCCGCCCGCGTCGCCGTCCGGAACCCCTCCCACTCCGTCCGCCCCGGCTCGTTGACGTGGACGTGCGTATCGACGATCCCCGGCAGCAGCGCCGCCTCCCCGGCGTCGAAGACCGGCACCCCCTCCGGCACCTCGTCGTACCCCGCCACCGCCGCGATCCGCCCCCCCGCCACGTGCACCGCCGCCGCGTGCACCCCCGCGGGCAGCACGGCCCGCCGGCTGCGGACGACGAGGTCGGGTTCGGCCATGAGGGCCGAAAGCCTACAAGAGCGCCGCTTCGGCTATCGTCGAGCGCGGGAGGCGGCCATGCGGCAGATCGACAGGCTCGCGGTCGTGGGCGCGGGAAAGATGGGCTCGACGCTCATCCGCGCCCTGCTCGAGGCGGGGACACTGCGGCGCGAGCAGGTGGTGGCGACCACCCGCCACCCCGACAACGCGCGCGAGATCGGCGCCCGCCTCGGGGTGGAGACGACGACCGACAACGCGGCGGCGGTGG
>DASWHY010000208.1:0-5701 GCA_036397955.1 Thermoanaerobaculia bacterium
GCTGCCAGGAGACCTACGCCTGGGGGTTCCGCAACCCCTTCCGCCTGGGCTTCGACCAGAACGCCGCCGCCACCCGCTTCTTCATCAACGACGTCGGGGCGGGGCTCTGGGAGGAGATCGACCTGGGGACGGCCGGCTCCGACTTCGGCTGGAACATCTGCGAGGGCTCGCACCTCAACAACAGCTCGACCGCGTGCAGCCCGGTGCCGCCTCTCGTCAACCCGCTCTTCGACTACCAGCACAACACGCAGATCCCGGGGACCACGAGCCCGGCGAGCTGCAACTGCGTCAGCGGCGGCGACTTCGTGCCCAACGGCCTCTGGCCGGGGTACGACGGCGCCTATCTCTTCGGCGACTGCACCTGCGGCGGGATCTTCCGGCTCACCCAGTCGGGGAGCGTCTTTTCGGCCTCCGACTTCGGCTCCGGGCTGGGCACCGTCGTGCACCTGCTCTTCGGGCCGCACGCGGGGACGCAAGCGCTCTACTACACGACCTACGGCAGCGGCGGCCAGGTGCGGCGGGTGACGCTCGACAACCCGCCCGCCGACCCCCTCGACTTCTTCAGCCTCTCCCCCTGCCGCGTGCTCGACACCCGCAACGCGTTGGGTCCGAGCGGCGGGCCCGCGCTCCAGACCTGCACCACCCGGACCTTCCCGGTGGCCGGGACCTGCGGCGTGCCGGCGACCGCCAAGGCGGTGGCGGTGAACCTCGCCATCGTCTCCCCCGCGGGCGGCGGGCAGATCATCATCTTCCCCGCCGGCACCCTGGCTCCCGCCACCGCCACCACGCTGCAGTTCAACGCCGGCCAGATCCGCGCGAACAACGGCGTCCTCGGGCTCGCCACCAACGGCCAGATCGCCGTCCTCCCGACGATCGCCGGGGGCGGCACGGCGCATCTGATCCTCGACGTCGTCGGCTACTTCGAGTAGGCGCCGGCCGCGGCCAGCCGCCGCCGCGCCAGGGCCGCGAGCGCCAGGGCGAGGAGGAGCAGCGCCCACTCGCTCAAGGTCGGGATCGCGACCGCCTCCTGCCCCGCGACGAGCTGGCCGCGGATCGCGTCGGCCCCGGCGCCCTCGTCCTGGCCGGCGTGGATCTCGACGTAGAGGAAGCCGGCCGCGAAGTCGGCGAGCAGGCGCGGCGTCATCGGCACGTCGCCGGAGAAGGGGCTGGCCGGGCTGGCGAAGGTGAAGACGAGCGGCCCGTTGACCCCCGGCGGCGCCGCGTGGAGGTGGGCGGCGTCCGCTCCCGGCAGGTCGTGCGTGCACTGCACGAGCAGCGCCGTCGCCGGATCGTTCAAGTCGGCGACGCAGCTCCCGGTCGCGGGGGTCGTCCCGGGGGGAACCATCTGGCCGCCGTCGACGGCGAAGGTGAAGGCATCGACGGTGCGCGGCAGGATCTGGCCGCGGATCTCGCCGTCGGGCCGGCCGCTGGTGTGGACGTTGACGTAGAGGTTGCCCGCCAGGAGGTCGGCGACGTCGGCCGGCGTCATCCCCGTCCAGGTGGCCTGCACCGGGCTCGTCGGATCGCGGAGGTCGAAGACGATCGGGCCGTTGACTCCCGCCGCGCCGCGGTGGACGTGCATGATCGTGGGGCCGACGACGTCGTGCACGCAGAGGAGCGCCAGCTCGCCGGCGCCGGCGTCGAAGCGCGCGAAGCAGCCGCCGGAGGCGGGGCTCGGGACCGGCGGCGCCTCCTGCTCGCCCGCGAGGTGGAAGATGAAGATCTGGCCGCCCGGCGCGGACGCGAAGTTGCGGAAGGTGCAGGTCACCACCTCCCCGGCCGCGAGCCGGATCGTGGCGGTGCGGGCGAAGGGGTCGCCGGCGCTGTCGTCGTCGTCGCAAGCGACGTCGGTGAGCGCGAAGCCGCCGGGCGCGACGGCGGGATCGACCTCGGTCACCGTCCAGGTGCCGGGGCCGACGTTGGCGAAGGTCTGAATCCCGCCGTCGTCGAGGGAGAAGGCGGCGGGCCCGCCCGGGACGTCGTCGGTGAAGCCGAAACCGCTGCCGCCGGCCGGGAAGGTCTGCTTGACGATGCGGATCGTGCCGGTGGTCGGGACCGGCGGCGGCTCGGCGATCTGCCCGCGGATCGCGGCGGCGGCGACGCTCTCGTCGCCGGGGTCGGGGCCGTGGATCTCGACGTAGAGGAAGCCGGCCGCGAAGTCGGCGAGGAGGAGCGGGCTCATCGGCACGTCGCCGGCGACCGGGCTCGCGGCCGAGCCGAAGGTGAAGACGACCGGCCCGTTGATCCCCGGCGGCCCTGCGTGGACGTGCGCGGCGTCGGCGGGCGCGAGGTCGTGGGTGCAGCCGACGGCGAGCTCCGTCGCCGCGGCGTTCAGGTCGGCGAGGCAGTCGCCGGTCGCGGTCGTCGAGTTGGGCGGGACCATCTGGGCGCCGTCGGCGGTGAAGGCGACGGTGTCGACGGTGCGCTCGAGGACCTGGCCGCGGATCTCCCCGTCCGGCCGCCCGGCGGTGTGGATGTTGACGTAGAGGTTGCCTGCCAGCAGGTCGGCGACGTCGGCGGGCGTCATCCCGCTCCAGGTCGCCTGCACCGGGCTCGCCGGATCCCCGAGGTCGAAGACGCTCGGCCCGTTGGCGCCGGCCGGCGCCCGGTGGATGTGCATGAGGGTCGGGCCGGTGACGTTGTGGACGCAGAGCAGAGTCAGCTCGCCGGCGGCCGAGTCGAGCTCGCCGTAGCAGCCGCCGGTCGCCGGGCTCGGCACCGGCGGCACCTCCTGGTCCCCGGCGAGGTGGAAGATGAAGGTCTCGTCGCCGCTCGGCGTCTGGAAGTTGCTGAACGTGCAGGTCACCACTTCGCCGCCGTCGAGGTCGATCGTGGCGGTGCGGGTGAAGGGATCCGCCGTGCTGTCGGCGTCGTCGCAGTCGAGGCCGCTCAGCGCGTAGCCGCCGGGCGTCGTCCCCGGATCGTCTTCGGTCACCGCGTAGACGCCGCTGCCGACGTCGGCGAATTCCTGCGTCTGGCCGTCGTCGAGGGAGAAGGCCGCGGGGCCTCCCGGGACGTCGTCGGCGAAGCCGAAGCCGGCGCCGCCGGGGGGGAAGGTCTCCTTGACGATGCGGATCGTGCCGGTGACCGGGGCGGGGGGCGGCGTGCCGATCTGCCCGCGGATGTCGAAGACCGGGTCGCTCTCGTCGGCCGGCGGCTGGCCGTGGATCTCGACGTAGAGGAACGTCGCCGCGAACGCCGCCACCCGCAGCGGCGTCATCGGCACGTTGGCGGCGAGCGGGCTGGCCGGCGAGGCGAAGGTGAAGGCGACGGGGCCGTTCGCTCCCGCCGGCGCCTCGTGGACGTGCGCGCTGTCCGGCGCCGGCACGTCGTGGGTGCACTCGACGAGGAGCGACGTCGCGGGGCCGTCGAGGTCGGCCGAGCAGCTCGCGGTCGAGGGCGAGCCGCTCGGCGGCACCATCTGAGAGCCGTCGGCGGTGAAGACGACGGTGTCGACGGTGCGCGTCAGGACCTGGCCGCGGATCTCGCCGTCGGGCCGGCCCGCGGTGTGGATGTTGACGTAGAGGTCGCCGGCCAGCAGGTCGGCGATGTCGGCCGGCGTCATCCCGGTCCAGGTGGCCTGGACCGGGCTCGCCGGGTCGCCGAGGTCGAAGGCGATGGGGCCGTTCGCCCCCGCCGGCGCGCGGTGGATGTGCATGATCGTCGCGTCCGCGACGTCGTGGACGCAGGTCAGGACGAACTCCCCGGCCCCCTGGTCGAGCTCGCCGTGGCAGCCGCCGGAGTGCGGGCTCGCCACCGGCGGCACCTCCTGGTCGCCGCGCAGGTGGAAGACGAAGAGCTGCCCGGCCGCGGGGGCGGCGGCGAGGCCGAGGAGCGGCAGGACAAGACAGGAGAAGAGTGCGCGCGCGGACATGAGCCGTGAGGTCCTCCGGTTCCGTTCGGCTTACCGCGCCAGCTCCGCCAGCCACTCCTTGATCCCGGCGTCGAGGCGGCGGCGGTCGCGGTGGCGGTCGAGGGCGATCTGGACCAGGCGGTCCACGAGCTTCGGCAGCGGCACGCCGGAGAGCCCCCAGAGGCGCGGGTACATCGAGATGGCGGTGAAGCCGGGCAGGGTGTTGAGCTCGTTGACGAAGAGGCCGTCGTCGCCTTCGAGCAGGAAGTCGACGCGCGCCATGCCGCTGCCGCCGAGCGCCGCGAAGGCGGCGACGGCGAGCTCGCGCAGCCGCTCGGTCGTCGGCTCGGGCAGCTCGGCCGGGGCGATCAGGCGGGCGTTGTCCTCCAGGTACTTGTCGGCGTAGTCGTAGAAGTCGCGGCCGGGGACGATCTCCCCGACGACCGACGCCTCCAGCGTGCCGTAGCCGAGCACGGCGCACTCCAGCTCCCGCCCGACGATCCCGCGCTCGACGAGCACCGCGTCGTCGAAGCGCAGGGCGAAGCGCACCGCCTCCTCGACGTCTTCGTACCGCTCCACCTTCCGCACCCCGACGCTCGAGCCGCCGACGCTCGGCTTGACGAAGAGCGGCAGCGGCAGGCGCTCGGCGCGGGCGAGAAAGGCCGCCGGGGCGCGCTCGAAGGCGGCGCGGCTCGCGGCCTCGAAGTCCACGACCGGCACGCCGGCGGCGGCGAGCTGACGCTTCGAGAGGAGCTTGTCCATGGCCAGCGCGCTGGTCGTCACGCCGGGGCCGGCGTAGGCGACGTCGAGCATCTCGCAGAGGCCCTGGAGCGTGCCGTCCTCCCCCCAGGTGCCGTGGACGATCGGGAAGAGCACCTCGACGCCGGACGCCACGAGGTGGCGGAGCGTGGGGGCCACCGGCATCTCCAGCGGCTCGATGGCGCGGCTGTCGCCCCGCAGCACCTCGGCCGCCGCCGACGGCGAGATCCAGCAGCCGTCCTGGGCGATGCCGAGCGGGGTGACCTGGTGCCCCGCGTCGATCAGGCCGCGCGCCACCGTCCGCGCCGAGACGATCGACACCTGGTGCTCGACGCTGCGTCCCCCGAAGACCACCCCGACGTGCGCCATCAGCGCCCCCTCCGCGCGGCCGGGCCGCGCCCCAGATCGACTAGGCGCACGCGCCGCACCTCCGGCAGCGCCGCGAGCTTGGCCAGCACCTCGGGCCCCGGCTCCTGGTCGAGCCGCAGCACCGCCAGCGCCTCTCCCGCGGAGTCGCTGCGCGCCAAGTGGATGTCGGCGATGTTGATCTCCGCCTCCCCGAGGAGCGTCCCCAGCCGGCCGACGACCCCCGGCACGTCCCGGTTCTCGAGCACCAGGAGGCGCCCTTCCGGCCGGAACTCCAGCCGGTAGCCGCCGAAGCGCACCACCCGCGGGTCGCGCTCGCCGAAGAGCGCTCCCTCGACCTCCACCCGCGCCCCGGCCGGCCCCACCAGCGCAACCTTCACCAGGTGCGGGTAGTCGTCGGCCGAGGTGTGGTCCGAGCGGACGATCTGCAAGCCGCGGCTCTCGGCGATGCGCTCGGCGTTGACGTAGTTGACCGTCTCGCCGAGGTGCGTCGCGAGCGCCCCCTTGACCACCGCCACGGCCACCGGCCGGCGCACGCCGTCCTCGATTCCGGAGGTCTCCACCCGCAGCTCGTGCGGCGGCCCGGCGAGGAGGAGGGCGGCGAGCCGCCCGAGCTGCTCGCCGAGCGCCAGGAACGGCTCGCCGTGCGCCCCCGCCGGGCGGAACGGCAGGTTCACCGCCGCGACGGCCAGCGAGCCGTCGAGCGCGGCGAGCACCATCTCG
>DASWHY010000209.1:0-1623 GCA_036397955.1 Thermoanaerobaculia bacterium
TCGGTCATCGCCTGGGCGAGCGGGGAGAGGAGCGATTCGCGCCGCTTCATCAAATGGAGCGCCGCGCGCCGCGCCGAGCGCGGCCCGAGCCCCGGCAGCTTCGCCAGAAGCTGGATCAGCTTCTCGATCTCCTGGCCGGTCATCGGCCAAGCCGAGATATTTGCAGGACAATGGGATACCCTCCTCCCCGACCCTCCCCCTCAGGGGGGGAGGGGGTATTCGTGCTTGTCCCCTCCCCCCTTGAGGGGGAGGGATAGGGTGGGGGGTGATCCATTAGAACCTAGAACGGCAGCTTCATGCCGGGCGGCAGGCCGAGCCCGCCGGTGACCTTGGCCATCTCCTGCGCCATGTGCGCCTCGACCTTGGACTTCGCGTCGTTGAAGGCGGCGAGCACGAGGTCCTCGATCATCTCGGCGTCGCCCCCGGTCGCGAGCTTGGGGTCGATCCGTACCTTCCGCATCTCGCCCTTGCCGTTGAGGGTGACCGCGACGAGCCCGCCGCCCGACGATCCGGACAGCTCGACGCCGGCGAGCCGTTCCTGCATCTCCTGCAGGCGCTGCTGCATCTCCTGCGCCTGCTTCATCATCTGGCCGAGATTCTTCATGGATCGTCGTCTCCCTCGGGCATGGGCGCATCGTCGTCGGGCGGGGTTTCGGGCACATCGGCGGCGGCGGGGGATTCGCGCACCGCCTCGACGGTCGCCTCGGGGAAGGCCTGCAGCGCGGCCTTCACCAGCGGATGGTCGAGCGCCGCCGCGCGCTTCGACGCCGCGGCAGCGTCCCGGCTCTGACGCAATGTCGGCGCGCCCGGCTCGTTCGATAGCCCGACCACCCAGCGGCGTGCGGTCCAGGCGGTGAGGCATTCGCCGATGCGGTTGGCGAGCGTCGCCGGCGCGCCCGCGCCGAGGCGGAGCTCGACCTGCCCGGGCTCGAAGCGCACGAGGTGCACGTCGTTCACGAGGTGGGCGTAGATCACCCCTTCGCGCCGCTCGGCGAACAAGGCGACCGCCTCCTCGAAGCTGCGCGGGGCGGCGGACGCCGAAGCGCTCGGCGGGCTGTCGGGGCGCGGCGCGGGCTCGGCCGCGAGCGCGGTGCGCGGACGGGCCGCGCCGCCCGAGGGCGTCGGCGCGGTGGGCGGCCGCGGCGTCGCGACCGGACCGGCTCGCACGGCACCCGATGGCGCCAGCGCTCCGCCGTCGCCCAGCCGGGCGACGATTTCGGACGGCGTCGGCAGCTCCGCCGCGTAGGCAAGCCGGACCAGCACCATCTCGGCGGCATCGAAGTCGGACGGCGCGGCGCGCACCTCGGCGAGGCCCTTGAGCAGCATCTGCCAGGCGCGGGCGAGAGCGGACATCGACAGCCCACCGGCCATGGCGCGGGCGCGTTCGCGCTCGGTGTCGGACACCGGCGCATCGTCGGCCGCGCGCGCCACGATCTTGATGCGGGTGAGGAAATGGACGAGCTCGAGCAGGTCCTGCAGCACGACCGCGGGATCGGCACCGGACCGGTGCAGCTCCGCCAACAGGTCGAGCGCCGCACCCGCCTCGCCCCGCATCAGCGCGTCGAACAGGTCGTAGACGCGCCCGCCGTCGGCGAGCCCGAGCATGTCGCGCACCTCGGCCTC
>DASWHY010000210.1:0-2329 GCA_036397955.1 Thermoanaerobaculia bacterium
CGAAGAGGACTAATGCGGCCAAGCTATCTCCCATCCCGGAAAACCTCGAGTTTCGCGACCGGCCCCTGACGACCGCACGACTCTCAGCCGGCTCGACTGAAAAGGAGCGCCACCAACTCGTCACGGCTCATCTCGAAGTGCCGTGCCACCTCGGCCAGAACGCCTCCGAGAGTGCCCAGCCGGAGGGCTGCGTGACGGGGGATCGTGACGTGATGCTCGCCGCGCTCCGTCGTGGTGAGCCGCAAGTGGCTGCCGGTCTGCCGCGTGACCTCGTAACCCAGTCGTCTCAGGGCGCGTGCCAGCTCCTCTCCCGAGAGCTCACGCGGCAGCCTCACGGGGCGATGATTTCTTCGCGCACGAAGTGAAGCCGGATGATCTTCGGCTCGTCACCCTCCTCGAAGTGGCAGCGCACCGCATCGCGGACCTGCTCGTGCAGGGCGTCCAAGCTGTCCGCTTCGGTGAAGACCGCCTCGCCTACGACTCGAGCCGTATACCCGCCCTCCGGGGCCTCTTCCACGACGAAGATGATCTCGTTCATGTCTGCCTCTATCCTAAGCTGTTTCCTCCCAGCACTTCGATCTCGAACTCCTCGTTGACGTCCGGCCAGAGAGCGATGGTGCCGCGCACGGCGAGCACCCAGAAGGCCAGCCCGTCCTCGCCCTGGCCGCTCGGGCGCGTCGGCCGGCACGCCGAGGAGGCGCGAGCCGTGCGGGATGAGCGAGCGCTCCGCGGTGTCCACCACAACGACGGTGGCGAGGGTCCGCGAGCGGCTGGCCGTCGCATCGCCGCCCTGCGGCACCGGCACCTCCCGTCCCTCGAACGCGATACGCAGCCGCCGGATGCGCCAGGGGAGCCCGCTGAAGCGCCACTCTAGGTGGACCGAGTCGCCGGGCGCGAGCACAGCGCGGCTCAGGGTCAAGGTGAGGCGTGGATTGAACAGCGCCAGGGGCCGTTTCCACGCTCACCGCGCCTGCTGCCAGAAGAGCAGCGCGGTCATCAGCAGGCCGATCGCCACCACCGCCGCGCGCGCCCGCTCCTGGCCGATGCGCCGAGCGAAGCGGGCGCCGCCGTAGCCGCCGGCCACCGCGCCGGCGATCATCACCAGCGCCGCCGGCCAGTCGACCGCGCCGCGGGCGATGAAGTAGACCGCCGCCGTCAGGTTGATCGCCAGGCCGAAGAAGTTCTTGAGGCCGTTCATGGCGTGGATGTTGGAGAGGCCGAGGAAGCCGAGGATGGCGAGCATCAGGATCCCCGCGCCGGCGCCGAAGTAGCCGCCGTAGACCGCCACCCCGAACTGGCCCACCGCGGCGAGCAGCCAGCGGCCCGCCGAGGGGACGGGCGCCACCACCTCGTCCACCGCCCCGGCCCGCGCTGCGCGCCTCCGCACCACCCCCTGCACCATGAACAGCACGGTGGCGAAGAGGATGAGCGCCGGCGCGAGCTGCGCGAAGACGCGCTCCGGCGTGCGCAGCAGCAGGACCGCCCCCAACATGCCGCCGAGGAGGCTCGGCAGAAAGAGGGTCTTCAGCCAGTGGCGGTGCGTCGCCACCTCGCGGCGGTATCCCGCCATGCTGGCGACGGTGCCCGGCAGGAGAGCCACGGTGGAGGTCGCGTTGGCGACGATCGCCGGCACGCCGGCCAGCAGCAGGGTGGGGTAGGTGATGATGGTGCCGCCGCCGGCCATGGCGTTCATCACGCCGGCCGCGGCGGACGCGGCGAGGAGGGCCAGGGCCTGGCTGGGGGTCATGGAGCGCGCGGATTATGGCACGCGACGCTGTGGTACCCTGCGCGCAAATCGAACGGTTGGCCCCTCCCGGGCCATGCATCCTGGAAGGAGGCGCTCCATGAGGCTCCGCGTCCCGGTCTCGGCTTTCGCCCTCTTCGCTCTCTTCGCCCTCGTCCTCGCGCCGGCGCTGGCGCCGCCCGCCGCGGCGCAGGAGGGGCTCCTCCTCGAAGGCCGTGTGGTGGACGCCGCGAGCGGCGAGCCGCTGCCCAACGTCACGGTCGCGGTCCCGTCGCTCGGCCTCGAGACGGTGACCGGCTCGGACGGCAGCTACACGCTGGCGATCCCGGCCCAGGCGCAGGGGCAGACGGTCGAGGTGCGAGCCACGCTGCCGCCCTTCCAGAGCAGCTCGCAGGAGGTCGTGCTCTCCCCCGGCGCCACCCAGGACTTCGCCCTCGGCCTCTCCTTCCACGAGTCGATCACCGTCGGCTCGCGCGCCAGCGGCGCGGCGGCGGAGAAGGCGGTGCCGGTGGACACCATCCCGCCGATCATGATCGAGACCGCCGGCGCCTCGGAGACCAACCAGATCATCCAGGCGCTGGCGCC
>DASWHY010000211.1:0-25773 GCA_036397955.1 Thermoanaerobaculia bacterium
GTCTCCTCCGCACGGGCGTTTTCGGGTTCGGCTGCCGCGGGGGCTGGTTCCGGAACGGGCTCTCGGGCCTCTTCTGTCCCGCTCTCCTTAAGTGGTGCTGGCGTTTCCGGCTGACGTTGGACAAGTGGCTTTCGGCGCGCCACCAGTGGCGTCTGCTGGACGACGTGGGTCAGCTCGTGGGCCAGCAGGCGACGGCCCGAGCGGCTTTCGGGGGCGTACTCGCCGGCACCGAAGGCGATGTCGCGGCCGAGGGTGAAGGCGCGAGCGTTGATCGACCGTGACGCTTCCGCCGCGGAGCCACCGGTATGGACACGGACGCCGCCGAAGTCATGTCCCAAGCGCGGCTCGAAGAAAGAGCGGACGGAGGGCGGCAGTGGCCGGCCGCCGCCGCGAAGGTGTCCGATGTGAGACTCGAGACCGGCGGCGGGCTGGTGAGGGCCGCCCGGGGCCGTCTTGGGCTGGAGAAGCTCCTCCTCCTCTTCTTCGGCGCATTCCGCGCACATCCGCTGGGGCTGGGCAACCGGCGCCCGACTCACCTCGGTTTCATCTCGCTCGTCAGACGCCGGCATCCGCATTACCGCGTCGCCCATGCGGTCGGCCTCGGCCTCGAAACGGTCGCCTGGCGCGCCGACCCGCAGCTTGGGTTGGACGATGCTCAGGACGTCACGGGTGGCGCGATTGCCGATCGCCTGCTGCAACCCCAGGAAGCGTTGCTCGGAGGAGGCTTCGCTCCATGACCCCGTGCTCGGTTCTCGGGCCGTCGTCCCTTCTCGGGGCGATCTTGTCGATATTTGTGGCGCCGAGGTTCGTTGAGCCACGCGACGACTCCATGCGATCGGGGGTCCTGCGCCTAGAAGCGGACCTCCACGGTCCCTTTACCCACGAGGGGGATCGTGCCGTTGGTGTATCGATTGTAGATCCGCAGGACGTGATCGCCGGGTTCGAGGTTGTTCCAGGTGTAAACTTGCCGGTTCCCCGTTTCGAATCTCACCTTCTGGCCGCCGATGCCGATCCCATAGTTTGGGGGCGGCCGCTTGTCGGGCGGCATGCCGCTGACGTCCCGGTCGTAGTCGGCTTCGGCGGTGACTTTGATCGTGCCGTATTCGCCAACCGTAAACTTGGTGTCGCCGATCAACTGCGCCTTGACGTAAAATGTAATGTCCTTCTTTGTGGTCGTGATCTTGTGCGTGACCACTCCGTCGACGTAGTCGATGATGTCCGGCCCTTTGGGCAGCTTCTTGAGCTCGACTTCGATCTCGCTCCAAGTCAGGTCGAACACTGGCTTCTTCAGGTTTTTCGCGGCCGCGATTTGTGCGGTTACTAAAGACGACTTATCGCCGAGCCCGCCGTGGTAGACCGCGATCCCCAGCTTCAACTGGTCGTCCTGGTTTCGTCCGGTTTTTTCTCGTCGTGCGAGGTTCAGGAATATATAGGCCGCGGTGTAGAAAACGGCCCAATTCTTGTCCTTGACCGCATCGATCCAGCCCGACGGAGCCTTTCCGAAGATGGCTTCGTAGGCCATCTTCTCCTCCAAGAAGTTTGTATTTACGTCCCGGTAGGACAGTTCTCCAATGGCACCGCGGCCATACGTTAGCGTGCCTATTCCCAGTGCTTCGCCGATACTCCGCATCCAGTCGGTGCGCTCTTCCTCCTCGCCAAACACCCCGAGGATCCTTTCTTCTGTCAAGAGGTTTTTGGCGTTGGCCAATTCTTTGTCGAGGTCCGTATTCGGCTTGGTGATCCGCGAAGAGTTTTTGAGGACTTCGATGGCTTTGCTGATCGGATCGGGACCGGTCTGGGGCGTTCGGCGGATAATGCTGTCTGGGCGATTTCGCCGTGCAGACCGTAGTGTCTGCTGCACGACATGAGCCAACTCGTGGGCCAGCAAGCGACGGCCCGCGAGGGACTCGGGGGCGTACTCGCCCGAGCCGAAGACGACGTCGTCGCCGGTGGTGAAGGCGCGGGCGTCGATCGACCGCGCGACGTCCGCCGCGGCACCGCCGGTGTGCACGCGGACGTCACGGAAGTCTTGACCGAAGCGCGGCTCAAAAAAGGAGCGCACAGAGGGCGGCAGCGGACGCCCCTGCCCGCGAAGGTTGCCGACGCGGGAGTCGAGGCCGGCAGCCGGTGGAGCCTTCAAAGCGCCGGGCAAAGCCTTGGGTTGCAGGCGCTCCTCCTCTTCTTCTTCCTCGAGCGGCTGCCGGCGCGCCGTTTCTTCCTCTTCCTCCTCGGCGCATTCCGCGCACATCCGCTGCGCCCGGACGTCCAGAGTCCGGTCCACCTGTGGAGCGCTCGCTTCGACGTCGGGCGCCGGCATCCGCATGACGGCGTCCGCCGTGCGGTCGGCCTCGTGCTCGAAACGGTCGTGCGGGGCCCCGATCCGCAACTTGGGCTGGACGATGCCGGCGCCCAGGATTCGACGGGTGGCCCGGTTGCCGATCTCCTGTTGCAGCTTCAGGTAGGTCGACTCATGGGAGCCCCCGGCCGACGGTTTGCCGTCCGACTCGCGGGCCGCCGTCCCCGATCCGCCAGCGCCGCGGCGCCGGGTCGCCAGCTTTCTTGTCTTGGCCATCGTCGCCTCGCGGCCGATCCTTCAAAGCGCGGTATTTTCCGTCCTCCGGTGAGCCAGCAGATGGAACACGCCGGCGCTGCCGAGAAGGAGCTCCAAGGCTCCCTCGCCAGGACGCAGCCGCTCGATCAATCCGGCCACGGCCTCGGCGGCCGCGGCGCCCATCGGGCGACCGGCGCGGGAGAGGCAGTAATGGTCCAGGGGACGCTCGCCGCCCGCCAGGCGCCCGTGCGACAGGCGCAGACCGCCCGAGGTCTCGACCAGGTTCACGGCGGCCGCGGCGGACGGCTCGGCCGCCGACGCCTCGAGACTCCTGAGGACTCTCGCCACCTCCGAGATGTGACGGGCGTGCAGCAGCTCGTGCCTCGCGGCCGGGTCGCGCCGTCTCTTGAGAGCGACGCCGAGCATGGCGAGGACGACGAAGGCGGCGCCCGCGACCTGCAGGGCGGCCAGCGGCAGCCCACCCCGCAGCCCGGCGGCGGCGCCGCCGGCCATCAACACCAACGAGGTCCACTGCGCCTCGGAGAAGCCCTTGAGGTAGGGCCGGTCGTCGCCGCGGCCGAGCTCGAAGACGAAGCGCGCCGCGCCGTAAGCGAAGACGTAGATGGCCAGGGCCTCGCCAGGGGGCCGGCCGTTCCACAGCAGGACGCTGCCCAAGGCCACGACGGCGAAGACGAAGAGTGACTCCACGGCCTGGACGGGAAAGAGCCGGACCCCCACCAACTGATCGGAGAAGCCGGCCGCGGCGTGCTCCGGCCGGTAGGCGACGCCCCAGGGGTGCGGCCTTCCGTGGCAGCAGCCGACCATCAGGCAGCCGACCCGGCCGCAGGCCAGGAACAGGCCCAGGGCGAGCACCGTCACGTCGAGGTAGGGCAGCAGCGGCTGGTCGAGCAGCCGCAGGGTCAGGGCGGCCACGGCGAGGATGGCGATCTCGTGGTGGTAGTAGATCAGGCGCTCCTCGCCGACCACGACCTTGGTGGCGAGCGCCAGGGCCACGAAGGTCGCGACGCTCGTCAGCACGAGAAGTCCGAGCACCCGGGGGGAGAGGCCCAGGCGGACCGCCAGGGTCATGCCCAGCGCGACGCAGAGGACCAGGCCCGTGACGCCGCAGACCTGATAGGAGCACGCCCGGCGGCGGAGCAGGGTGAGCTGCGGCCGGGCGAAGGCGTCCAGGGCGCGGGTGAACCGCTGGCGGAGTGATTCGCAGGACAGTGATTCGCAGGACAGTGATTCGCAGGACATCGTGGCACCAGGTTTCTTCTCAAGTGGTCTCTTCGGGTTCCTTCTTCTGGGGAGCCGCCGCCTTCCGGGTCGTCGCCGGCTTCTTCGCCGGGGCCGCGGCCTGCGGCGCCGGCGGGGCCGGGGACGGACGGGTCCTCGCCGCCGGGATGGTCAAGGCGTTCGAGCGCTTCGCGACGATGCCGTCGGCGCGCTCGATCGTCAGGGTGCGGCCCCCGGGCCGTGCTTCCGGAGCGATGGTGACCTCGAAGGTCACGCTCTCGGGCGGTGCCCAGAGGACGTTGTCGATCACGACGTCGCTGCCGAGCTCGATCGTGGCGCCCTCCTTCACGAAGTTGCGGCCGACGACTTCGACCTTGGTTCTCCCTCCCGGCTCGGCCCGTCCCTGGAACCGGACTTCGTCGATGACGATCGGGCCCATTTGCTGCGAATCGTCGCACCGCCACCAGAAGCGGCCCGGTGACGCCACCAGGCGGCGGCAGGAGCAGTTGTCGATCCAGTCGATCGTGCCGTCGTCGTCCAGCTTGACTTCGGCCAGCACCACCCAGGGGTCGTCCGGGCAGCAGGCCGGGCAAGTCGGATTCGGTCCCGGGTCGCAGAGGGGGACGCACTCCGGCGTCCCCCGGTGGCTCTGCGGGCACGCGTCGAGGACGCCGATGACGTAGCCGTCGCACCAGCGCGAGTACTCGCAGGAGTCGTCGTCGCAGCCGCAGCCCGTGGGCTGCGCCCGCACCGGCCGGGCCATGCGCTCCTCGTACTTCACCGCCACCCACAGGGATCTGTCGAGCTCGCGCTTGACGTAGACCTCGCTGCACCAGGGATCGGCGGACTGCTCGGGCGGCTCGCCGGAGGCGCCGGCGAGGCCGCAGGTGCGCAGGTCGACGACGTGCTCGCAGTCGATGGCGATCTCGTCGCCGCAGGGCCCCAGCACGTAGCCCGGCTTGACCTTGACGCGCCACGGCTCGCCGTCGGGGCACACCAGGGCGCCGCAGACCACGCCCCAGCCGTGGAGCATGCGGTTGTGCAGGCGCAGGCGGTTGCGGAAGTAGTCCTGGCCGAGGTTCATTTCCGCCGGCGTGATGAGCTGGCGCGGGAAGTACCGCGGGCGCTCGAGGCGGCCGCCCCCGCGGCAGGTCGTCGTCGGATCGCTATTCGCACAGTTCTTCATGGCTCACCTCGCTTCTACTTGCGGCGCTGGGCGGAGGGCTTCTCGGTCATCAGCGACCAGAGGAGCTCGAAGAGCAGGTCGTTGGTCCACACGATGGGCCGCACGGTGACGTCGATCGGGCCGGGACGGCAGTGGTGGTGGGGCTGCTCGAGCTCGACGTGGACGTTGGCCAGCGGGATGCACGGGTCCTTGTGGCAGGGCGGGCACTCGGCGCTGACCCACTTGGCGAGGGCTCCGTAGTCGAGCCGTCCCTTGGTGATGAAGTCGGGGATGCACGCTTCGTCGCGGAAGCCGCGCACGCAGCCTGGCCGGAAGCAGGCCCGGTAGGCGCTCGCTGATCACGGCGGCCTGGCACGGCTCCGGGTGGGCGCAGTCGCCGGCCAGGGCGGGCGCGGGCTCGATCTCGCACTCGTGGTAGCAGAGCACGAGGTGGGCCCAGTGCTCGTCCTCCGCCTGCTCGCGGCACTCGTAGCAGCCGTGGTACGCGGGCTCGGATTCGGCGTCCGCGGCCTCGGCCACCGCGGAAGGAATGGGGATCGGCGGGCTCTCCCGGTCGACGACGATCTCCCGGCCCCAGGCGTCGATGGCGAGCCCGGGGTGGACGACCACGGCCTCGCCGTCGGCGGTCGCGGTCACGTCGAGACCGCAGACCACGCCGTAGCCGGTGACCAGGCGGTTGAGGAGGCGCCGCTTGGAGTTGAAGTAGTCGGTCTCGAGCTCGAAGTGGTAGGCGTCGAGCAGCTTGCCGTAGAAGTAGCGGTTGCGCTTCGGCGGCTCGAGCTCGCAGCTCGGTCTCTTGAGGGTTCTTATCGCGCCCATGGTTCCTCCTGTCACCTCCGGTCAGCCGAGCGGGGTTTGCCGCTCGGGCACTCGTGGTTCTTTCCTGTGGTCGCCGGCCCCAGCCGGATGGTCTGGCCGATGCGCGGCGCTGCGCCGAGGCGCGGGGCGGCCTCGCCGCCGAGCACCACGCCGGCGGCGGGCTCGCGGCCGCCGAGCGGGGTGGGCACGCCCGGGCCGCCGGCCACCACGGCGTCGATGCCCAGCCGGGCCTGCCATCCCAGCCGCAAGCGGGGCTCGATGAGGCAGATCCGGTAGGCGGTGTGGGCCGGCTTTTCGCGCTCGATCACGGCGCGGACCTCGTCGAGCTTGCCGGGAGCCGTCACCTGCGAGCGATAGAGGCTGACGCTGAAGCGGTGGGCCGTCTCCGCGAACAGCGGCGCGCCGAAGTCCTCGCCGCGGATCAGGTCGCCGGCGTCGAGGATGGCGGTGGAGCCGAGCGCCGCGCCCTGGGCCTCGGCGGGCACCAGCACGGTGGTGAAGCCGAGCACCGAGACGCCGGCGGCCGGCGATTCCGGGTCCTCGTCCTCCGCCGGCAGGGCCCACCAGCCGGTCTGGGCCAGAGGCTCTTCGACGTGGGCGTCGACTCCGGTCTGGAAGCGCAGGGCGGCCCGCAGGCCCCGGGCGGTGCCGCGCCAGGCGTAGCCGGCGAAGGCCGCGGCGACGGCTCGCCGCTGTTTCTCCTCCGGCTGCTCGCGGTCGAGCTCGAGGGCCAGCCAGGAAGCCAGCCACGGCAGCCACTCGGCGGGCACCGCCGCCGGGTCGAAGAGCCGGTCGAGCTCGCCGATCTCGCCCTCGACGTCTTCGAAGAAGCTCTCGAAGAGCGAGAGGAAACGGTCGAGCAGCTCGGGGTCGGCCCCCTTGGACGGCTCGCGGTAGATCGCCGGCAGGTAGCGGGCCCAGGTCTCGTGGTCGAAGTCGAGGCGCATCTGTCCGAGCCGCGGGCTCTCCCGTCCCTCGCCCGCCAGGTGGGCGCCGATCCACAGGTACTTCGTCACGGCGCCGGCCAGCACGTCGGGGACGTCCTGGGCCATCGCCTGCCAGGCCGTCTCGTCAAAGAGCTCGGGCTCGGCGGTGAGGTCGGGAGCCGGCGGCGGATCGGGGCCGTTGGCGGCGTGGAGGAAGTAGCGGAAGTGGGCGCCGCCCTCGAGCGGCGAGCCGAGGGCCTGCAAGCGGTGCCAGGCGCGGGGCCGCTGGCCGTCGCCGAAGGGGCCGCCCCACAGGGCGCCGCTCCTGACGAAGGCGCCGCGGGCGGCGAAGCGGCGCGGCTCGGCGCCGCTTCCCGGGTGAAGCCAGAGATCGCCTCGGGGATCGATGGCGAGCCCGGCGACCGGGCCTTCGTAGCCCGCGGCCTCGCCGACCAGGGTGCCGTCGAGCCCGAGCTTGAGCAGACGCCGGCGGGCGTTGTCGCCCAGGTAGATCGCCCCCGCCCGGACCAGGAAACCCAGGGGGGCCTCGATGCCCGGCAGGGCGAGGACCCGGCGAACGTGGCCGCGGTCATCGAGGGCCACGATCTTGCCGGAGCGCGCCAGGTCGCGGCCGTCGTCGAGCACGTAGACCCGGACCTGCCCGTCAACGCTGGCCACCGTCACCGCGAGCGGCCGCTCGAAGCTCACCTCCGACCGCGCGGTCTCCCAGAACTCGGGGACCACGTCGCCGCGCAGGTCGAGCTTCTGCACCCGGCGGTTGCCGCGGTCGACGACGTAGACGTTGCCCTCGGGATCCGCGGCGAGGGACCAGGGCTCGTCAAAGCGCCCCGGCTCGCTGCCGGGCCCGCCCCAGACGTCGAGGAGCTGGAAGCCGTCGGGGTGGTAGAGCCGGAGGTGGTGGCGTCCGGCGTCGGCGGCGACCAGGGCCGGCCGGGCGGGATGGAGGAGCAGTGCGCGGACGGCGTGCAGGTCGCCGCCGTCGCCGCCGTCGCCGAGGCAGGGCACGCGGCCCGCGGAGCCGTCGCAGGGGTCGCGGGCCCACAGCCCGCGCTCACCGCTCCACCACACGGTGCCGTCGTCGCCGGCGGCAATGCCCGCGGGAGCGTCGGGCGAGGGCAGGCCGGCCAGCTCTTCGGGCGGCTCGAGCAGCGGCAGGGAGGCGAGGCGCATGGCGCCGTCGGCTCCGAGCTCCAGGGCCTGGTGCTCGAAGTCCGGCCAGCGGCCCTCGCGGTTGAGGTAGAGGAAGTTGTCACTCATGACGCGTCACTCGATGCCCATCCATTCGATGCGCCAGTCCTGAAAGAGGAACGCCCTCTCCGGCTCCGGCACGTCGGAAAGGACGAGCTCCGGAGACAGGATCAGGCGGACGTTCACGGTGAAACGACCGGGCCGCAGCTCCGTGGTCTCGACGCTGAGCAGACCGTCGGCGTAGAACTCGAAGAATCTTTCTTCGCCGTCCGAGACCCGGAGCAGCCGCGGTCCGTCGATGCGGGCGGAGTAGCAGGGCGGGGTGAGGAAGCCGGCCTCCCGGGTATCGACCTCGCCGCGCAGCACGAACACCGTCTCGTCAAGCTCGGAGAAGAGCGACCAGACCGGCGCCGCGCGTCCGCAGACGATCCGCGGCTGGGTGGGGGGACGCGCGTTGCGGCGCCGGGCGATCGCGGGCCGCTGCTCGAGCCGGCAGGCGCGGACCTCCACCTGGGCGAGTACGATCTTGCGGCCCTCCCGGACGTCGCGATCGAGATTCCCGTCGACGACGCGCAGGACGCCGGCGCCGTCGCGGGCCAGGCGCACCCAGCAGAACACCGGCTCCTCGCGCAGGCGCACGGCGCCGTGGGTCTGGCACAGACCGAGGCGGGTCTCCAGCTCCTCCAGGTCCTCGTCGGAGGGGTAGGAGACCGTGAGGTAGTAGAAGGCCGAGCCGCCGTCGTCGCCGCCTTCGACCGGCGGCACCGGCTCGATCCGGGTCCGGGTCGAGACGATCTCGTGGCCCGCGGCGTCGAGGGCGTATCCGGGGCCGACGGTGAGCGCGCGCTCGCCGCGCTCGCCGCTGACCGCGAAGCCGTTGCCGATGCCGGGCTGGTGGAGGCTGCGGTTGTGCAGCTCGCGCATCTCGCGGTGGAAGGCCTCGATCCCCTGGAGGTCCGAGGCCAGCAGCCGCTGGCCGTCGAAGAACTGGTGGCGCTCGATGAAGCGCGTGTGGTCAAGGATTCCCATGGTCCACCTCGTGGAGAGGGTCGTCGGCGGTCTCCGTCAGGATGCCGAGCCAGCAGACGAAGAGCTGCTGGCGGGCCATCCGCAAGAGGGCGTCGACGGCCAAGTTCCCAAACTCGCGCGTGTTCAGGTCCCAGAGGCTGAAGACGAAGCTCTCCGCGGTGGCGTCCAGGATCCTGTCGAGCGCGAACGGAACGACGAAGGCACGGTTGATAGTGCTCGCCGCCGGCACCGACACCGACACCGGCACTGCCCGCGGCGAGCCGCCCTGCAACCAGGCGAAGTAACAGGGCACCTCGGTAAACCCCGCGGCGCTGGCGTCGATCGTGACCTCGATCCCCCCGCCGCCGAAGTTGTCCCCCAAGGGGAGGGTCCATGCTCGCCAAGCCGTCTGGCCCGCAACGGTGGAGCCGTGGCCGATGCGGGGTCGTGCCAGCGGCCGCGCCAGCGGCCGGGATCCGCCGTCGAGCGGCTCGAGCTGCGCGTCGACGCGGATCAACGGGACGCCGTCGGCCAGGGTCACCCGCCGGGTGGGCCGCCAGCGCAGCTCGGGCTCTCCGGCCCGCGGCCCGGCGATGGCCGCGAGCAAGGTCCAGCCGCGCGGCTCCGCCGGGTCGGCGGGGGGTAGCGGTAGCGTCCGCTCCGCGGACAGGACGAGCTCGCGCCCGAAGGCGTCGTAGGCCGTGCCCGGGCTCACCCGCACGGCGTTGCCGGCCTTTTCCGGCTCGAGGCCGCCGGCCACGCCGAAAGCGCCGTGCAACGCCCGGTTGTGCCACCAGCGCCGTTGGGCTTCGCCGGCGCGCTGGTCGTTGAGGTCGCGGCTCCTGAGCCGCTGTCCCAGCCAGTGGCGTTGACGTTCGAGGTCGGCTCGTTCCAGCGTCTTCATGCTCACACCACCTCGATCTCGTGGGGCCCGGCCGCCACCAACGCGGTGGGGGGCAGGCACAGGTTGCCGCAGGAGGCGTTGCCGCGCCCGTCGACGAGCTCGAGGGCGAGCACGTGGTCGCTGCCGTCGGTCTCGTCGAGCACCTGCAGGACTTCCGCGCGGTAGACGTCCCTGCCGAAGGGCCAGCCGTCGCCGTCCGGCCCGCCTCGCAGCGGGTGGAAGAAGCGGTCGAGAGCCTCGCCGAGGCGGGCGGCCAACTCGCGCCTGCCCACTCCGGGGCAGGCCCGAACGGTGGCGCGCACCCTCACCTCCACCCACTCGGGTCCCACCACCTCGACGCGCGATCCCAGGGGACGGCGCTCTCCGAGCCAGGCGGCCACCGCGCGCCGCAGGCCCGGGCTCGGCACCGGCCGCCGGGCCGGCAGGTGGGGGAGGACGATCACGGTGATCACGCCGCAGGCCCGGAAGCAGGGGAAGGCCGGGTGCAGGTTGGCCCGCGCCGCCACCCGGGCGAGCCGCACGCCGGGGGTCTTGCGCGCCTGGGTCTCGTAGTCCTCCGAGGTCACGGCGCGCTCGGTGGTCGTCGCCAGCTCGAAGGCGCGGCTCGCCGCCTCGTCGAAGGTCTCGCCCGGCGAGCCGCCGCGCGCGGGCAGCGGCTGGCGCACGGCGGCGATCCTCGCCGCCACGGCGTCGAAGTCGGCGACCAGCGCCCGGTTGGCGAGCGTGTCGGCCAGCCGCTCGATGCTCCCGACTTCGAGGTTGCCGCCGGCGCCGCGCGTCGAGCAGTAGGTCGCCGTGATCACGGCGCCGGCGGGCACCGTGCGGCCCCGCTCGCCGTCGCCGAAGACGACGGCGCCGGTTTGCCGATCGACGACGCAGTGGGCGTCGGCGCGGCCGGAGGCGTCGAAGTCGGGCCGCTCGGTCCATTCGCGCCGGCCGTCGGTCTCCGCGGTGGCGAGCTCCACGACCGGACCGCACGCCAGGGGGCGGCTGAGCTCCAGGCGCTGGTGAGGCTGCCCGGAGCCGGCGCCGAGAACCTCGTCCGCGACCTCCAGCTCCTGCTCCACGGCGACGCCGTTGAGCAGCACGGCGTCGACCTCGGGAGCGGCGTCGAAGGCGCCGGCGAGCAGCCGGCAGCGCAGGTACCAGAGCTCGGCGTCGACGGCGCCGAAGGGGCCGGCGACCATGTCGGCGGGCAGCGTCAGCTCCACCGGGCCGCCGCGGGTGAAGGCCCGGGAGGCGTCGCGCGCCTCTTCCGGCGCGAGAGTCCGCCAGCGGTCGGCGCCGGTGCGGGCCTCCCACACCAGGCGGGCCGAGTGGTGGAGGGCGGCGTCCTCCGTCTCCTCGGCGGCGTCGCCCGCGACGTTGAAGTAGACGCTCACCGTCTCCGCGGGCGGCCCCGCCGGCAAGCGCAGGCCGAGGTAGAGCGCCGCTCCCGGCCGCGGATCCGTCCCGAAGATCGCCAGCGGCTCGCCGCGCCGCCAGCGGGCGGTGAGGTCGTCGAGCTCGTCGCCGGAGCGCGTCTGCACGGCCTCGAGGCCGCCGGCCACCGCGGTGAGCCGGCGCCGGGTGCGGAAACGCGTGGGCACGCCGTGGAGGTCGCGGCCCTCCACCTCGAGGCCGGCGGGGAGGTCGACCGCCGCCCCGGCGGTGAGCTGGAAGGCGACGGCCGTCGTGGCGCCGCGCGGCGGCCGGGGCGTGACGCCGGCGAGGGCGAGGAGCTTGCGGCGGCGCGCCGCGGGCACCCGGTTGAGCCGGTAGACGTCGGTCTCGGCGATCCACGCGAAGAGCTCCATCAGGGTGATGCCCGGATCGTGGACGTTGTGGTCCGTCCACTCCGGCGCGTAGACCGGGATCAGGGTGCGGCCCTCCTCCACCAGGTCGGCCCAGCGGCGGTCGTCGAGGTCGGGCAGGGGCAGGGTCATGGTCCTTCCTCCGCGAGGATCAGCTTGAGCCGTACGTCGCCGGCCACCACGGTCTTGCCGTCCGGCACCCGGGCCCTCTCGCCCTGCAGCCGGCCGTCGATCGAGAGGGCGAGGTCGCGCACGTAGTCGACGCCGGCGACCCGTTCCAGCACCGCCGCCACGTCGGAGAGGTAGACATCGCGGCCGGGCTCCCAGCCGCCGCCCTCGGCGCCGCCGGTGAGCGGATGGAGGAACTTCCCGAGGGCGGCGCGGGCCGCCGCCTCGACCGCGCCGGCCGCCGCCGGGTCGCGCGGGGCCAGGGCCGCTTCGACGTCGATCTGGCGGTAGTCGGGGCCGGTGACGTGGAGGCGGTGGGCCGCGGCCAGGCCGGCGTCGGCGCGCGCTTCGACGAAGCGCCGCACCCGCTCGCGCAAGCCGAAGGAGGGCCACGGCCGGCGTTCCTCGCTGCGCGGGACGATCACCAGGGTGACCCAGCCGGGACGCTCGCGGCCGGCGGCGTCGCGGGTGGGCAGGGCGCGGGCCACCGCCACCGCCGCCGAGGCCTCGAAGGCGAGGGTCTCGAAGTCGGCCGGCAGCAGGGCACGGCCGCGGTGGCGCAGGGTGCGCGGACCGCGGCGGACGAGGGCCTCGAGGGTCTCGGCGTCGGCGCCGCCTTCGGCCGCGGCGGGATTGAAGACCTTCTCCACTCCGGCGACGCCGGTCAGCGCCTGGCTGATGGCGCCGGCGGCCACGTTGCCCGCCCGGCCGCCGCCGGTGCGGTACTGGCGGGCCCGGATCTGGGCGCCGAGCGGCGGGATCTTGCCGTGCTCGCCGTCGCCGAAGGTCAGCCGTCCGCGGGCGCGCTCGACCGCGTAGTGGCGCTCGCCGGCGCCCGAGGCCAGCAGGTGGCGGCGCGGCTGCCAGCGCACCCACACCTCGCTCACCCGCTTGTGGCGGTCGCGGACCAGGCGCAGGTCGCCCTCTTCGAGGTCGGTCTCGGATCCCTCGCTGCCCAGCCTCTCCTCGAGCTCGCGAATCTGGCGCGCCGGCTCGCGGAGCACCTCGGCGGCGAGCAGCCGCCACTCGACGGCGGCTCGCGGGCCCGGGGACTCGCGCACTTCCAGGCGCTCGTCCTCGAGCACCGGGATGCGGCGGAAGACGAAGACCTGACCCGGCAGGCCGGTGCCGGTGCCGACGGTCTCGTTGGTCACCGTCTGCCACTGCGACACCCAGGCCGCGTTGGGGTGGATGCCGCGGATCTCGCGCTCCGGCGGCGGCGCGTCTTCCTTGAGCCGGGCGCGCAGCCAGTAGAGCTGCTCGCCGAAACGCGCCAGGGACGCGGCGTCGTCGGGCCCGATGAAGGAGACCATGCCGGGATGGGCCAGCTCGCGGGTCTCGTCCTCGACCCGCAGGAGCCGCCAGTCGACGTCGCGCCAGTACTCCCAGACCAGGGCCGGCCCCGTCGTCTCGCCCGGCTGCTCGACCAAGTCGAAGTAGAGGTTGAGCCGGTCCACCGGCAGTTGCCGGTCGAAGCCCAGGTAGAGGGCGGGGGTCTGGTCGGCGACCTGCCGGAAGGGCTGGAAGGGCAGGTCGGGCCACTTCGCGGCGGCCGTGTGATCGGCGTAGCGGAAGTCGGTGCAGGAGAGCACCCGCTCGGCGTGGAAGGGGCCGTGCTCCCAGACGTAGCTCACCCGCAAGTCGGCGAGGGCGGGAGGACGCGGGATGACGTAGGTCACGGTCGTCGAGTTGACCGTCACGTGCTGGATGAAGCCGTAGCCGCCGCTGACCAAGCGGGCGCGCAGCCAGCGGCCTTCCTCGTCGTTGACCTTGACCGGCGTGAGGTCCTCCGGGACGACGAGGTCGAGCTCGCCGCTGGCCGTGAAGTCCTTCGGCGAATCCTCGCCGGCCACGCTCGTATAGGAATCGAGCGCCGACCATTCGCGGCCGTTCCAGTACTCCCAGGTCACCCGGTGGTCGAGCTCCTGCCGGGCCTGGGACGGGTCCGGCAAGGTGACGTCGAATCGGTCCTGCGGCGTCGCCGTGGTCCGCACGTGGAGCGAAAGCCGCGCCCCGGGCTTGCTGAAGACCTCCTCGGAGGCGAAGTAGAAGACCGAGCCCGGCCTGGGCTGCTGGCCGAACGGATAGAACGGCTTGCTGAGGTCGACCGTCTCGGCGTCGGCGAAGGCCGCGTCGGCCGGCAGGCCCAGCTCGAGCCGGAACGCGAGCTCCAGAACGCGCCGCGAGCCGTCGTGAGGCCGGTAGGTCAGGGGACGGGTGAGCTCGATGCCGGGGAGCGAGATCCGCACTGTGTAGTCCTCCCCCTCGATCAGGGAAGACCAATGGAAGATGCCGGTGCCGGCGCCAGCGGCCAGGCCGGGAATCGTGTCGACCTGCGCGTCGACCAGCCCGACCTGAGCGCCGGCGACCGGCAGGCCGTCGGTGGCGCTCAGGACGCAGACCAGCTCCAGTCCGACCGGCTCGGCCTTGGCGCGGGCCCGGTAGGTCTCGCCGACCCCCTTGAGGGCCGGGCCGCGCTCGATGACGGCGCTCAGGCGGATCTGGGTCGCCTCCGGCAGGATCTGGTCGGGGTCGACGGGCAAGGGCTCGTCGAGCTTGCCGCGGATCCAGCAGGCCTCGACCTCACCGACCTTCGTCTTGGCGGTCTCGGCGCAGTCGGTCTCGAGCCGGTACTTGCCGCTGCGGGTCAGGCCGGCGGTGCCGTCGAGCTTCTCCTCGTCGGTCTCGGCGCACTGGGGGTGCTGCTGCTTGAAGCCGCGCCACACCTTGCCGTCCCAGTACTCCCAGGTGAGGTCGAGGGGCTCGCTGCCGCCCTGGGAAAGCTCGAATTCCACCTCGAGCCGAGAGCTCCCGGCCAGGGCCAGCAACGTGTCGTGGGCCAGGTAGAGCACGTGGGGCGTGTCTTTGAGCCGCGGCCGGTCGAAGGTGCGGATCGTCTCGCCGGCCAGGAAAGCGGCGCTGTGGTCGAGGTACTGGTCGCGCCCCGGCCACATGCTGACGACCTGGCTGAGGCGGGCGGCGCTCAACCCGAGAGCGCGCTCGGTCTCGAAGACCACCTGGCTGGGGGTCTCGGGCGGCGGCGGCGCGGCCACCTGGGAGGCGGCCGGCAGGCGGATCGCCGGCGCCGTCTCGGAAAGCCGGAAGACCACCGCCGCCCGCGCCGGGCGGGCGGGGATCAGCTCGATGCCGAGGAGCTCGAGGAAGGCCAGGGCGTTCTTCTGCGGCGCCCGGTTCAGGCGCTCGAGCACGGCCTCGAGGTAGCGCGCCCAGATCCGCACCAGGGCGGCGCCGGCTCCCCGCGCCGGCGGCTCCCAGAGCGCCAGGTAACCCGGCCGGCGGGCCACGAGCGCCGCCGCGAGCTCCTGGGCGCGGCGGGAGTCGAGGGCGAGGGTGGCGGACGGTTTCACCGGGAACCTCCTTCGTCGAGGTAGAAGGGATACACCAGGTTGTGCAACGTGTTGGTCGCCCGCACCCGGTACTCGATGTCGATGTCGAGCCGGTTGCGCTCGCCGGCGGCCTCGACCTTGACCTCCGTCACGTCGATGCGCGGCTCCCAGTCGATCAGGGCCTCGCGCACCCGGTTGCGGATCCGCTCGGCGGTGGTGGCGGTGACCGGCTCGAAGAGGAAGTCGCTGAGGCCGGCGCCGAAGTCGGGACGCATCAGCCGCTCGCCCCGGTCCGTGCCCAGGATGATGCGGATCGCCTGGCGCACGTCGTCCTCGTAGACCACCGTCGCCACCGAGCGGTCGGCCGCGAAGGCCAGCGGGAAGGCCCAGCCGACGCCGAGGAAAGCTTTGCTCGGATCGCGGTTCATCGTCATCCTCCGATCAGCACCGTCGGCAGGCCGAGGACGATCGGCGCGCCGCAGCCCGCGAGGTCTCCCAGGCGCGCCGCCGGACGCCCGCCGATGAGCACCGTGGCGCTGCCCTTGACGATCGGCGTCGGCGGGTGCGGGCCGGCCGGCGGCGGCATGGCGCAGCTATGGAGGTCGCCGACGACGGCGGCGGGCAGGCCGCCGATCAGCACGGTGGGCACGCCGGGTCCGGAGATCGATCCGGGATGTCCGGTGGGGTCGGTGACGCGGGCGGCGGGCGGCATGGTCGACTCGTAGCTAGTTGATCTTCACCAGCGGCGCGGTGACGTTGCACACCCCGGCCGACTTGACCTCGGCGGCGGCGGCGCCGTTGATCGAGACCTTGGGCGCCGTGAGGTCGATCGAGCCGCCGGAGACCAGGGTGAGCTTGGGGTTGCCGGTGACGGTGATGCCGTCGGGCGTCATGCTGATGACGTTGGCGGCGGACTGGATCTGGATGCCGGCCGGCGACAACACGATGGTCTGCCCCGAGGGCGTCAGGATGGTGACCGAGGGTGGCGCCTCGGTGAACATGATCTGGTTGCCGATCGGCGTGCGGATCATCCGGATCTGGGGGATGGGAGAGGGCAAGGGCGGCGGCGCGGTGGCGTTCCACAGGCTGCCGATGACGTAGGGAGCATTGAGGTCGCCCTGCTCGAAAGCCACCAGCACCTCGTCGCCCGGATTGGGGATGAAGTAGGTGCCGTGGGCGATGCCGGCCATCGGCACCGCCACCCGCGCCCACGGGCTCAGGTCGAGGGAGTCGATCATCGGCAACTGCACCTGCACGCGTCCGAGGGCCATCGGGTCGAGAGGGTTGATCACCCTGCCCACGGTGACGCCGTAGAACTTCTTGCTCACTTTGTCGGCGGAATCGGCCAGCCGGCTCAACGTCTCGTCCATCAGGGGATGACCTCCTTGAACAGCTCGAAGGTCGTGCGGTAGCCGCCGCCGTCGATCGAGTGGTTGGCGCTGGCCACGCGGTAATCGCCGCTGAAGTCGGGGCCGAGCCCCTCGAGGCGGATCATCGCGCCGGCGCGGATGCGCGGATCGCCGATCGCCGAGCCGCTGCCGGTGAGGCGCTGGTTGAGCTTCTTGCGCAGCTCGTAGAGGATCTGGAGGGCGGCGCCGGGGATGTCGCCCGGGCTGTTGATCGGCTGGTCGACGATGGTCAGCGCCGGCCCTCCCACCGCCGGCCCGGCGATCGCCGCCACGCCGGGGACCACCGTGGTGGTCAGGGCCTCGCGGTCGAAGTCCCAGCCGACGGTGACCTCGAAGCTCATCGCCAGCTCGCGCAGGTAGAAGCGCATCCGTACTGCCGCCACCTGGCCCACGGTGCTGACCCGCGGCGAGAAATCGAGCAGCGACCGACCCCAGGTGAGGGTGAGGCGCGGCTCGTACTCCTTGATGAACCGTGAGACGTAGAGCACGTCGCCGTCGACCCAGAAGTCGGCGTCGTAGGTCGCCGCCAGCCGCTCGATGAAGGCCAGGTCGCTCTCCCCCTCCCCCGGCGCGCCCTGCTTGAGCCCGGTGCCGGTGAAGAGGACGTTGATCGCCGCCAGCGTCGTCGCCACCGCCTGGATGCTGGGCTCGATGGCCGGGATCAGCAGGTTGCGGGCGCTCAGGATCACCGCCACCAGGTAGTCGGGCAGGAAGCCGAAGCCGCCGGCGTAGGTGCCCCGCGACAACCGTTGCAGGTAGTCGTGAGCTACCAGCTTCAGGGTCGGCATGCCGCCGTTGGGGAAGCTGACGTCGACGCCGGTGACCTCGCCCTCGAACATGTCCTCGAGCGGATCCGGGGCGTAGCCCATGGCCAGGTCGAGGCGGTTGTCGATGTTGAAGGTGCCCTCGCCCGCCGCGTCGAAACGCGCCGGCCCGATGGTGACGCCGGTCGGGAAGGGCTGGAAACCGAGGCCGCGGATGTGCTGGCGCAGCCAGCGCAAGTCGGGGTTGGCGAGGTCGACCTCCACCCGGTCGGCGGCGTTGCGGCCGTCCTGATAGGTCACGCCGGTGACCACCGAGCGCACCGCCGCCGGCATCGGATCGCCGTTGATGCGGATCTCGAAGTCGGGGGCGTAGGTGGGATAACGGCTCATGCCAGCACCTCGCCGGTCTCCGGATGGCGGTAGGGCAGCGACGGGATGGAAAGCCGAAGGCCGGTGAAGTCGGCGCGGGGGTCGTCGATGCCGTTGTCGAGGGCGATGGCGCGCCACGCCCGCGGGTCTTCGTAGAAGCGTCCGGCCAGCCCCGGCAGATCCTCGCCGCGCAGCACGGTGTGTACCTTGGTGAAGTCGGCGGTCTGGCGGTTGACCGCGCGCGACTCGCGGTCCGGGTCGACGAACTCGTTGAAGGTCACGCTGAGCCGCGCCCGCACCGGCCGGCCGTCGTCGAGGAACTTGACGAACTGCTGGCTGGCGCGCGCCAGCACGCAGCGCAGCTCGAGCGTGCCCCAGGCGAAGCGCAGCACCGGCGGGGCGTGGAGCTCGGAGTCGATCTCCAGCAGGCGCGTGACCTTGCGGGTCTCGTCGCGCACGTCGCGCCGCTCGTCGGTGGTATCGAAGAAGAGCTCCATCTCGAGGGTGCGCATGTTGCCGTGGACGAACTGCAGTACCGGCGCGGAGAGCCCCGGCACGTTCTGCGCGGCGAAGTTGTTGTCGTGGTTCAGGGTGTACCCCTCTTCGGGGTTGAACATCACCTCGAGCTCTTCGCCGGTGTGCTCGATCACGATCTTCGCTCGCGTCAGTCCCATGGCTGTGTCTCCTCAGGTCCTTGTCTCCTCAAACCCTTCCCGTACGCTCGCGCCAAGCGACGAGCCGGCGGTCGATCTGGCGCATGACCTGGTCGGTGAGGGCACGCACGTCGACCTGCGGCTCGCGCGCCGGCGGTCTGCCCCATGGACCGCCTGCCGGCCACGGCGGCGCGGGCGCCGCCGCGGCGGCCGGAGCTTCCCGCAGCGTTGACGGCTGGGGCGCCGGCGGGCGTTGAAGGTAGCGTCCTGGCAGCGCCAACGAACGCTGCTCCACCCGGCGGGTGCGGCGGGCCACCTGTCGGGCAAGGTCACGGTGCTCCTCCCACATCCGGACGCCGCTGCGCAGGACCGGCGGCGGGTCACCTGCCAGCGGGGCGCTGGCCGGCGGGGCGCCGGCGCTTCGACGCGTTCGGCGGCAGGCGCGCTCCATGGGCGTCGGAGTGCCCAAGACCGCGTCGGGGCCGCGGTAGATCGCGGCGTCGGGGGGCGCGCCCCCGGGTGAACCTGCCTGGCGCCCGCGCGCCGACTCCGGCGGCCGCGATGCTGGCGGCCGAGACGCCGCGGGCGTCTGCGCTCCGGAGACCGCCCTGGCGGCGATGACCGCCGTCCGGCCGATCCGCGACGGCGGCGCGGCGCCGATCCGGCCGGCCAGCGTGATCTGTGGCCGGAGGTGCGGTAAGTGGACGCTGAGCTGCAACCGCGGCGAGAAGCACAGCGGACCGCGTTCGATGACGCGTTCGACACCGCGGACCGCCGGCCCCGGCGGGAGGCTCGGCCCCAGCCGGAGGATCATGGCCGCCGCGCCGCCGCGCCGCGTCTGCGGCCGTAAGCGCCGGCGCAGCGCGCGGGCCCAGAGCGTCCAGCGCCGGGATCGGCCGGCCCCACGCCCTGGCCGCCGGTACGGCGCTCTGAGGATCGGCGGGTGTGTGCGATTCTGCGGCATCGTCAAAGCTCACTCTCGGTCATTCGGCGTTCAGGCGCTGGTTGATCGCCGAGATCTCCTGCACCCAGCGGCGCCGGTCGGCGTGCTCGAGGTCGAGCACCGCTTCCGGTGGCCAGTGGAAGTGGTAGGCGATGAAGGCTACCTCCCCGTACAGCGCGTCCAGGGGGTAGCCTAGGACCCCCCCGCGGCGTCGAGCTCCGCTTCGAAGGCGTGCTCGCACCGCGGGCACACCGCCGGGACCGCGGCCCGGCCGTTGCCGTTGATGCGGTTGTAGAGCTCCTGCAAATACGCCAGGTCCGCGGCGTAAAGCCCTTCGACCACCTTGGGGTTGACCTGCGCCAGCGCGCCCAGGCGGGTGATCACCCGCGACAGCAGGATGACCACGAGATAGGCCTCGTTGCTGCGCACCCGCGGATCCTTGAGCGGCAGGATCTCGTCGCCCGCGGTGGCCAGCCGCATCACGCCGTCGCGGTGCAGGTTGCCCTCGGCGTCGACGTAGCCCAGGGGCAGGGTGAACTCGTGCTCGGTTTGTAACATCTCAGCTCTCCATCACACGCGCTCGAGGCGCTCGCAGCTAACCGTCAGCTCTTCGACCGCCACCTCGTTGCCGGTGGCGTTGAGGCTCGGTCCGGTCCATTTGCTGGGGAAGGAGTTGAAGAAGTTCCATCTCACCTTCTCCTCGCCCACGTCGTCTTGCAGGATGATCGAGCCGTTCTTGCGCTCCAGTTGACCGTTCAAGGCGGCGAGGTGCCAGTCGTAGAGCTCACGCGAGTCGGTGATGCCCCACTTGAGCGAGACGTCGGGAAAGGTCGCCTTGCCCGTGAGCTTGCGCACCGACCGCACGTCGCCGCCCTCGCGATATTCGACGACCTCGACCTCGGAGCCGAAGCCGCTGCACTCGTTGAAGCCGGCCTGCACGATGCCGTCGATCTCCACCAGGAAACGGAAGTTCTTGTAAGGATCCACCCGGTCGCCGGTCGCCATGTCGTTCTCCTTTTACGCTGGTCCTGGGCGTTTGAGCCGTTGTGCGGAATTCCTGAAATCACGAGGCGACGCCGCTCAGTTGTGAGATCCGGAAGATGACGAACTCGGCCGGCTTGACCACCGCCACTCCAATCTCGGTGACCACCTGCCCCGCGTCGCGCACTTCCGGCGGATTGGTGGTCTCGTCGCACTTCACGAAAAAGGCCTGCTCCGGCGTCTCGCCGAAGAGCGCGCCGTCGCGCCACACGTTGGTGAGAAACCCGGTGACGCTGCGCCGGATCTTCTGCCACAGCGGCTGGGCGTTGGGCTCGAAGACCGCGAACTGGGTCCCCTCGTCGATCGACTCGCGCAGGAACAAGAACAGGCGGCGCACGTTGACGTACTTGAACTCGCCGTTGTCGTCGCCGCCCAGCGTGCGCGCTCCCCACACCTTGAGGTTGCCGTTGAAGCCGCGGATGACGTTGACGCCGTCGGGGTTCAGGCCCATCTGCTCGTTGTGGGTCACCAGGTACTCGAGGTCCAGAGCGCCGCGGACCACTTCGTTGGCCGGCGCCTTGTGCACGCCGCGGCTGGCGTCGACCCGGGCGTAGATCCCCGCCAGGTGAGCGCTCGGCGGCACGGTGAGCCGCGCGCCGGCGACGGGCCTTCCGGTGGTATCGTCGGGCGTCTGGTCGACCACGTCGATCCACGGGAAATAGAGCGCCGCGTAGTCGCTGTCGGCCACCGTGCCCTGGATCGAGGCGACGTCGATGGCCGTCGTCCGCTGGCCGTCGAGGATCGCGAAACGGTCGCCGAGCAGCTCGCAGTGATTGACGATCGCCGTCTGCACGTCCGCAGTGAGAGCTCCCGGAGCCGCGACCACCGCGACCTCGTCGATCTTGGCGACCTGCGCCAGGGCGTCTCCCACGTCCGTCGCGTTGTCGAGGTCCACCACCCGGGTCACCCAGCACCGCGTCCCCCCGTTCAGGAAGAAGCCGTAGACCGCGTGGGCGAGCGTCTGGTTGCCCGCGTCGAAGTTGCCGAACTTGGTCTTGAACTGCTCGAAATGGGTGACCAGGGTCGGGGCTTCGACCGCTACCAGCGTGTAGTGATCGGTGTCACTACCCGGTCTGAGCGGCATCTCCACGTCGCCCGCGACTTCTCCCAGGAAGGCGGCCGTGCTCGTACCAACGCCGACGATGGGCGGACTGCCCGGTACTTCTTCCACATAGACACCAGGTGCTTGATAGACGGGCATGGCGATCTCCTTGTGTGATTCTCTGGCCAGGGACTCTCACTCATGGAACCATTTCGACGTCGTAATCCGTCGGCGACGCTCCGGGGACGACGATGGCCTTCGACTGGTCGGCGAAGGCGGCATGGGTCACTGCGAGCGTGTAATTGCCGGACGAGAGCAGTCCGAACGAGAACCGCCCCAGGGCATTGGTTTCCACGGTCCGGTTCGTCTCCACCAGGAGCACCTGCGCGCCGCCGATGGGATCGCCGGTGCCGCCGGCGAGCACTCTGCCGGCAATGCGGAATTCGTGATCGCCCGGCACGGTGCCGCCGACGCCCAGGCGGGCCTGCGTGGTGCTGACGAACGGACCCGTCACCTCGGGCAGGATCTGCACGCAGATCGTCACCGTGACCGTGAACGAGGCCCGCAACTGGTTGCCCATGGCGGTCCAGAAATCCGCCGGGCTCTTGAGACCGTCGATCTGCGGCGCCATCATCGGCAGCGGCGGCGACTGGCCCACCAACGCCCCCTGCAGGTACGTCGCGGGGATCTTGGGATAGCGCCCCAGGACCTGCAGCGCCTGGCCCAGCAGACGCTGCTCCGGAAACGCCAGCGGCGCCCCGCCGGTGGGCCAGGCGGTGACCAGGTAGGAGCAGTCGATGCGGCGCGGGGCTTGCGGATCACCGCCTCGGTGCCCTGGCGCTCCACGATGGGCTGGTTGTTGCGCAGCTCCAGGTTCTCCCGAATGTCGTAGAGGAAGAGGTCGAGGGACGCCGGCGCTTGCGGCGTGAACGTCGAGTCGGGCCGATCGAAGACCACGTTGGCGGCCAGCAGCTCGGGGAAGTCGACGCCGAGCGCCGGATCGTCGAAGATCGCCTCGAGGGTGTGGCTGAGGTCGTCGATCATGACGCCGTCCCTCCCGCCACCGCCGCGGGAGCGCCGAGGCCGGCGGCCATCTGCTGCTCGTTCCAGGTGCGCCCCAGCTTCTGGTGCTCGCGGCGGGCAGCCCGCAGCAGGTGCGGCATGCGCACCACGCCGCCGTCGGCGGCGGCGTAGAAGGCCGCCAGCAACCCGATGTTCTTGATGTTGCCGCCCGCCAGGCGCAGGCCGCGGCCCAGGGCGGCGAAGTCCACGTCCTCGCCCACGGGCGTCGCGCCGGGGAAGGTCACCCGCCAGATCCGCTCGCGGTCCTCCGCGTCGGGGAACGGGAACTCGACGATCGACTGCAGGCGGCGCACGAAGGCGTCGTCCATGTGCTGGCGCAGGTTGGTGGCCAGGATCGAGATGCCCTCGTATTCCTCCATCTTCTGCAGCAGGTAGCTGATCTCGACGTTGGCGTAGCGGTCGTGGGAGTCGCGCACCTCCGAGCGTTTGCCGAAAAGCGCGTCCGCCTCGTCGAAGAAGAGGATGGCGTGGGCGTGCTCGGCGGCGTTGAAGATCCGGTCGAGGTTCTTCTCGGTCTCGCCGATGTACTTCGAGACCACCTGCGACAGGTCGATCTTGTAGAGGTCGAGGCCGAGCTCGCCCGCCACCACCTCGGCGGCCATGGTCTTGCCGGTCCCCGGCGGACCGGAGAAAAGGGCGGCGAGGCCCTTGCCGTAGGAGAGCTTGCGGTCGAAGCCCCAGTCGCCCAGCACCACGTGGCGGTAGCGGGCCTGGTCGCAGATCTCCCGCAGTTGGGCGACCGGGTCGGCGGGGAGCACGATGTCGGCCCAGCCGTGACGAAGCTCGATCTTGCGGGCCAGGCGGGCGAGCTCGGGCGTCGCCTGGGCGCGGCAGGCGGCGTAGAGGTCCTGCCGCGCGACGCGGGCCGGCCCCGGCGAACGCCAGCGGGCGAGGTCACGGGCGGCGTTGAAGGCGTCGAGCACCTGGCCCGGCGTGAAGCGGAACATGCCGGCCAGGGATCCCGGGTCGACCTCGTCTGCCAGCTCCTCGCCGCCGAGCTGCGAGCTCCACAGCCGCGCCCGCGCGCCGTCGTCGGGCATCGCCAGATCGAGGACGACGAAGGTCGCGTCGCGCAGCAGGTCGCGGGGCTGCCACGGCTGCTCGCCGAGCAGGAAGGTCAACTGACTCAGGGACTGCGTAGCGGCGAGCCACTGCCGCAGGTCGGCGGCCCGGCCGCCGGCGAGCAGGGCGTCGAAGCTCTCCAGGCACAACACCGCCGGCTGCAGAAACGACTCGCGCGCCAGCAGCCACAGCTCGTCGGCGCCCGCCAGCCGCTGCGCGTCGCCGATCAGCAGCGGCAGACCGAGCTCCGCGGCGGCGAGGGCGACCAGCGCCTGCTTGCCGACGCCGTAGGGGCCGCGGACATGGAACACCACCCGGCCCGACGGCGCTTCCACGAAGCAGGAACGCAGGAAGCCGCGCATCCGGCTTGCGAGCGGCGGCGGCAGGTCGGCCGGACGCGCCGCTTCCGCCGCCCCGACCAGGCGTGCCCCCGACTCGAGACGAGCGTCGATCCGCTGGCTGCCCAACAGCAGCTCGGCGATGCGGTCGTCGAGCTTGAGGGAGCGCGCCAGGAGCGGCTGCGGGCCCTCCGGCGCCCGATCGAGGACCTGGAGGAGACGGTATCTGACCAGCGGCGCCTGGGAGTCGAAGACGGCGCGCGCCGCCAGCCTCTCGCGCCACGAAAGCCCCGCCAGGCTCAACGCCAAGTCGACGCTCGGCCGCTTGCGGGTCACGTCGTCCTGGAGGTAGGCGTAGAGCTTGTCGTACTTGCGGTCGATCTCCGGCGCCAGGCAGACCACCAGGGTCTGCTCCTCGACGGGGCTGAGCTGGAAGAGCTGGGCGAGGTGCGGCAGGGTGAGGACGACGTCCTCCTCGCGGCTCGCGGCCCGGCGTTTCGCCGCATGCGCTACGAGACGGCTCAGGGCCGCGGTCAGTCGGCGGCGCGCCGGCGGCTCCTCGCCGCCGCGGCCGTCCGGCCGATCCGTCGGGGTCGAGACCAGCGCGGCGATTTCCTCCTCCGACACGATCAGTCCCTTGAGCTGCTCCCACGGATTTTCCGGGCGGCGGCGGCGCTGCTCGCTCAGCAGCAGGTGGATCCGCAGATCGAGGATCCTCAGCTCGTCGGCTAGGTGCTCCTGGAGGTCGCCGTAGGCACCAGTCTCATCGAGCCCGGCGACCGCCTCGCGCGGGAGCTCCCGCGCGCTCGCGGCCACCGCGCCGGCCTCGCCGCCGTCGTCGTGGACCGGAACCGCCGGACCTTGCCGCTCTCGGCGCCCTCCCAGGCGGCGAAGGAGCCGTCCCAGCCCGCCGCCCGTGGTGGTATCGGCACCGCGATCCCGTTCGTCGTTTCCGGTCTTGTCCGACATGTCGTGCCGCGACCCTCAGGAGATGCTCGCGAGAACGCCGCCGCGGCGGCGACGTGAAACGAAACTGCGCTGGTCGTCGTCAGACGCGACGATCGTTCTCCACGAGCTTCCTGATTTGTGTGAGCTTTTCGCGATTGAGTTGATAACGCACACGGCCGTCCGCCCCGATTCGCTCGGTGACGAAGCCAGCGGCCACGAGCTCTTTAACGGCACCGTCGACTTCCTGGCATCGGCGCCGGATGCACTGTTCCAGCAGCCACCAGTCCGCGATTCCTTCACGGGTGTCTTGTGCATCGGGATGTTCCATCAAGTAAGCCAGGATCTCGTGCGCGACTCGAAGCTCTTGTCCGTCCACGGGCAACTCACTGGCAATTTTCGATGCTCTGCGGCCTGAGCAATGCGCGTGCCAGGGCTCGGAACGTGGACTTTCCGAGACCCGGGTCACCGCATCAGGACGTTTTTGTCCGGGGCGCCGCCCGGGTCGGGGATGGAGAAAGGCAGCGCCCGGACGACGGACGGGAGGAGGGCTGAGGGGCAGGACGAGTTTGTCCACGGCAGGTGAGGAATTGTCCTGCCGGGGGCGCATCTGCGGCGAGCGCCGGCGTCTGCACGGAATCGGAGGCGGAAGCGGCCGCCGGCGCTATCCCACCACGCCGTGCTTGCGCCCGACCTTGACGAAGGCGTCGACGGCGCGCTCGAGGTGCTCCTGCTCGTGGGCCGCCGAGACCTGGACGCGGATGCGTGCCTCGCCTTTGGGCACCACCGGGAAGGAGAAGCCGATCACGTAGATCCCTTCCTTCAGGAGGTCCGCGGCCACGTCGGTGGCGAGCTTCGCGTCGCCGAGCATGATCGGCACGATCGGGTGCTCGCCGGGGCGGATGTCGAAGCCGGCGTCGGCCATGGCGCCGCGGAACCACCTGGTGTTGGCCTCGAGCTTGTCGCGCAGCTCC
>DASWHY010000212.1:0-1616 GCA_036397955.1 Thermoanaerobaculia bacterium
CCATGGCATAGAGGAGCAAGCCCGAGGCGGTCGACCAGCTCGGGCTGCTGATGACGTCGACGAGGCCCCCCAGGCCGGCGGTGAGGAAGACCATGTCGGCGCCGTCGAGCATCTCGAGGATGCGCTCGGTGTCCTCGAGCGCGGCCTTCTTGCCGACCTCCGGGTCGGCGCCGGCGCCCAGCCCCTTGGTGAGGCTCTGGCCGAGCTGGAGCTTGACCTGGGCGCGGCACTTGGCCAGCGCCTGGAGGTCGGTGTTGGCGGCGATGAACTCGATGCCGCGCAGATGGGCGTCGATCATGCGGTTGACGGCGTTGCCGCCGCCGCCGCCGACGCCGACCACCTTGATCTTGGCCGGCACCATGTCGCGCGCGTCGTGGGTCAGCGGCCGCCCCTTTTCCGGGGCTTCCTGGTCGTCGAAGAGAATCATGCCTCACTCCTTTTGGTTCGTTCTCCCGGTTTAGAGCAGGTCGCTGAACATGCCGCGCAAGCTCCCGACCATCCCCTTGACGCTGAACTTGGCCGGTTTCTGCACCTTCCCCTGCGCCTCGGCCGCGGCCATGGCATAGAGGAGCAAGCCCGAGGCGGTCGACCAGCTCGGGCTGCTGATGACGTCGACGAGGCCCCCCAGGCCGCGCGGCAGGCCGTAGCGCACGCCGGCGTCGAAGACCTGCTCGGCGAGCTCGAGCAGACCGTCGAGCTGGGCACCGCCGCCGGTCAGGATGACGCCGCCGCGCAGGCTGTCCTCGGAGAGGTGCTTGGCGAGGTCGTCGCGCAGCATCTTGAACAGCTCCTCGGCGCGCGGCTGGAGGATCTCGGAGAGCTCCTTCTTGGGCACCACCCGCGCCGAGCCGCCGGCGACGGTGGGCACCGACACGCCGTCGTCGCCGGTGACCATGCCGGTCAGGCAGCACCCCTGCTTGATCTTGATCTTCTCGGCCTCGGCGAAGGGCGTGCGCAGCACCATCGAGAGGTCGTTGGTGAAGTGGCCGGCGCCGATCGGCGAGACCGCGCTGTAGCGGATCTCGCCGTCGGCGAAGAGCGCGTACTCGGTGGTGCCGGCGCCGATGTCGATGAGCAGCGAGCCGAGCTCGCGCTCGTCCGGCGTCAACACCGCCTCGGCGGTGGCGAGCGGCTCGAAGACCATCTCGACCACCTCGATGCCGGCGCGGTTGACGCAAGTGAGCATGGTCTTCGAGCGCGTGATGTTGCCGGTGACGAGGTGGACCATGACCTCCAGCCGGCTCCCCTGCATGCCGAGCGGGTCTTCGATGCCGCCCTGCTCGTCGACCAGGAACTCCTGCGGGATGGCGTGCAGGATCTCGCGGTCGGAGGGGAGGGCCGCCGACTGCGCCGCCTCGAGGACGCGCTGGATGTCCTGGCGGGTGATCTCGCGGTCCTTGCGCGCCACCGAGACCATGCCGCGCGAGTTGACGCTGCGGATGTCCGGCCCGGCGACGCCTACCCAGGCGCGTGAGATCTCGACGCCGGCCATCACCTCGGCCTCCTCGCTCGCCTGTTTGAGCGCCTCGACCGTGGCCTCGACGTTGACGATGTTCCCCTTGCGCGTGCCGCGGTTGGGGGCGAGCCCCTTGCCCACGACTTCGATGCCCCCCTTG
>DASWHY010000213.1:0-3848 GCA_036397955.1 Thermoanaerobaculia bacterium
GCGCCGAGGAGAGTATCCAGCTCGGGGCGCCGGTCCTTGGCGCGGGGGAGTGACGGCACCACGCGGTCGGCGGCGGCCGGCTGCCGACGGGCGAAGGTCGAGAGCGTCTGCCCCGGCCCCACTTCGAGGACGAGGGCGGGGTCGCCGGCGAGCAGCGTCGCGAGGCCGTCGCCGAAGCGGACCGTCTGGCGCAGGTGGCGCGCCCAGTAGCCGGGGTCGGTCGCCTCGGCGGCGGTGATCCAGCCACCGGTCACGTTGGACAGGTAGGGGAGACCCGGTGGCCTCAGAGGCACCGTCTCGACGACCGCGCGGAAGGCGGCGACGGCGGGCTCCATCATCGCCGAGTGGAAGGCGTGCGAGGTGTGCAGGCGGCGCGCCGCGATCTGGCGCTCCGCCAGACGCGCCGCGAAGGCATCGACCGCGTCCGCCGGCCCGGAGACGACGCAGGCGGACGGCGCATTGACGGCCGCGAGCGAGACCCCTCCCCCTTCTTCCTTACCCAGAAGTTCTTTGACCTCCTCCTCGCCCAGCGGCACCGCCAGCATCGCGCCCGCCGGCAGCGCCTGCATGAGCCGCCCGCGCGCCGCCACCAGCCGCAGGCCGTCGGCGAGCGAGAACACGCCGGCGAGGTAGGCGGCCACGTACTCGCCGAGGGAGTGGCCGAGGAGAGCCCGCGGCCGCACTCCCCAGCTCGCCCACAGCTCCGCCAGCGCCGCCTCGACCGCAAAGAGCGCCGGCTGCGCCAGCGCCGTCTGCTCGAGGCGCCGCGCCGCGTCCTCGCGGTCCGCTCCCGCCGGCGGGTAGAGGAGGGCGCGCAGGTCGAGCCCCAGCTCCGGCGCCAGCAGCTCGCAGCAACGGTCGAGGGCGTCGCGGAAGGCCGGCTCCGCCGCGTAGAGCTCCTTGCCCATCCCGACGTGCTGCGCGCCCTGGCCGGGCAGGAGGAAGCACACCGGTGTCACCTCGCCGAGGCAGGCGCCGGCGGCGAGCCGCCACGGATCGGCGCCGCGCAGCGCGGCCGCGGCGCCGGCGCGGCCGCGGCAGACGACGGCGCGCCGGTGCCGCATCGCCTTCCGCCCGCCTTGCAGCGTGAAGGCGGCGTCGGCCAGCTCCTCGTCGCTCCAGCCGTCCGCGCGGTCGAGGCGCGCGGCGAGGCGGGCCGTCGCCTCCTCCAGCGCCGCGGGGGTCTTCGCCGAGACGAGGAGGAGCTGGGCCGGGCGGGAGGGGCGCGGGCCGGGCTCCGGTACGGGCGCCTCCTCCAGCACCAGGTGCGCGTTCGTGCCGCCGATGCCGAAGGAAGAGACGCCGGCGCGGCGGGGCGTCCCCACCGGCGGCTCCCAGGGCGCGAGCGCGGCCGCGACGTAGAAGGGGCTCCCCGGGAGGCCGAGCTTCGGGTTCGGCGCCCGGAAGTGGAGGCTCGGCGGCAGCTCGCGGTTCTCCAATGCCAGCACCGTCTTGAGCAGGCCGGCCACCCCGGCCGCCGCGTCGGTGTGGCCGAGGTTGCTCTTGACCGACCCCAGCGCGCAGAAGCCGGCGCGGTCGGTGCCGGCGCGGAAGGCTTCGGTCAGCGCCGTCAGCTCGATCGGGTCGCCGAGCGCCGTGGCCGTGCCGTGGGCCTCGACGAAAGTGACCGTTTCCGGCGCGACCCCCGCCCGCCGTTGCGCCTCGCGGACGACCGCCGCCTGCCCGCGCACGGCGGGGGCGGTGAAGCCGACCTTGCGCGCGCCGTCGTTGTTGATCGCCGAGCCCAGGACGACGGCGCGGATCGCGTCGCCGTCGGCGAGGGCGTCGGCGAGGCGCTTGAGCGCGACGACGCCGGCGCCGCTGCTGCGCACCGTGCCGGCGGCCGCGGCGTCGAAGGGGCGGGTGTGGCCGTCGGGCGAGGCGATCCCCCCTTCCTCGTAGAGGTAGCCTTCGACCTCCGGCACGCGCACCGAGACGCCGCCGGCGAGCGCCAGGTCGCAGTCGCCGGCCAGCAGGCTGCGGCAGGCGAGGTGGACGGCGACCAGCGAGGTAGAGCAGGCGGTCTGCACGGAGAGGCTCGGCCCCTGCAGGTCCAGCTTGTAGGAGACGCGGGTCGCCAGGTAGTCGGGGTTGTTGGCCAGCGAGGCGCCGTAGCGGCCGACGGCGCGCAGGACCGCAGGGGAGGCGAGCAGGAGGTGGAGGTAGCCGTTCTCGCTCGCCCCGGCGTAGACCCCGACCCGCAGGTCGGCGGCGCTGTCTGCCTGGCCCGCGTGGCCGGCGTCCTCCAGCGCCTGCCAGGCGCACTCCAGGAAGAGGCGCTGCTGCGGGTCGAGCGCCTGCGCCTCGCGCGGCGTGACGTCGAAGAACGGGGCGTCGAAGAGGTCGGTGCCGCCGAGGACGCCGCGCGCCCGGACGTAGCGCGGGTCGGCGAGCTGTGCGGCGGGGACGCCGGCGGCGAGCAGCTCGTCGTCGGCGAAGAAGTAGATCGACTCGACGCCGCCGCGCAGGTTGGCCCACAGCTCCTCGACGTCGCGCGCGCCCGGGAAGCGGCCGGCCATGCCGACGACGGCGATGCGGCCGTCGGTTGCCGGCGCGGCGCGCGGCTCGGCGGCCGCCGCCGGCCCCGGCGCCGCCCCATCGCTCGTCGCGAGGTGCGCCGCGAGCGACGCGACGGTCGGGTGCTTGAAGAGGTCGATCATCGGCACCGTGCGGCCGACCAGCTCGGGCAGGCGCGCGTGGACGCGGGCGAGGAGGAGGGAGTGCCCGCCGAGCTCGAAGAAGTTGTCGTCCGGCCCCACCTGCTCGATCCCGATGACCTCCCGCCAGAGGGCCGCGAGCCCGCGCTCGACCTCGCCGCGGCGCCCGGCCGGCGCGGCAGGGGTCGCCGTTGCGGCGGCGGGCGCGGGCGGCGCCGGCGCCGGCGCGGTGAAGGAGGGCGGCAGCGCCTTGCGGTCCAGCTTGCCGGTGGCGGAGAGGGGCCAAGCCGCGAGCGGCACGTAGGCGGCCGGCAGCATGTAGTCGGGGAGCTTGGCCTGGAGGTGGCGGCGCAGCGCCGCGACGTCGGGGGCGCCGCCGCCCTCGGGGATGAAGTAGGCGACGAGCCGTCGATCGCCGGCCGACGCCTCGCGCGCCAGGACCACCGCCTCGCGCACCCCGGGGTGCGCCGCGAGCACCGTCTCGATCTCCCCCAGCTCGATGCGGAAGCCGCGCACCTTGACCTGGGTGTCGCGGCGCCCCAGGAACTCCAGGTTGCCGTCGGCCAGCCAGCGCGCGCGGTCGCCGGTCTGGTAGAGGCGCGCCCCCGGCTCCGGCCCCCAGGGGCTCGGCAGGTACTTGGCGGCGGTCTGCGCCGGGTCGGCGGCGTAGCCGAGCGAGAGGCAGGGGCCGCCGATGCAGAGGTCCCCCGGCACGCCGATCGGGCAGGGGGCGAGCGCCGGGTCGAGGACGTGGTAGCGGGCGTTGGCGATCGGCCGGCCGTACGGGATGCTCGTCCAGGCGGGGTCGACGTCGCGCACCGGGTAGAAGTTGGACCAGACCGTCGCCTCGGTGGCGCCGCCGAGGCTCACGAACTCGGCGTTCGGGAAGGCGGCCCTCACCCGGTCGGGCAGCGTGACGGGGATCCAGTCGCCGGAGAGGAAGACGAGGCGCAGGGGGGTGGTCCTCTCGTCGCCGAACCACCCCTCGCAGCTCTGGAGCATCGCCGGCGCCGAATCCCAGAACGTGATCCCTTCCTCGCGCAAGATCCTCACCAACCGCTGCGGGTCGCGCACCTCTTCGCTCGTCGCCAGGCGCACCGTGCCGCCGGCGGCGAGGGTGCCGAAGAGGTCGTAGACCGAGAGGTCGAAGGAGAGCGCGGTGACGAAGAGGAGCCGGTCCTCGGGGCCCAC
>DASWHY010000214.1:0-3136 GCA_036397955.1 Thermoanaerobaculia bacterium
TGAGGATCATCACGATCCTCCAGGGCGGGGCGCGGCGGGCTCGGTCATCGCCAACGCCACGGACCCGGCAGGTCGTCCAGACGCGGGTCCTCACGGCGCCCCCGCGGGGCCTGTCGGGTCCGGAGCCGGGACCTGCGTCGCGGTCAGGTCGTCCAGGGTCTCGCGGCGGGTCGTGAGGTGCGCGCGGCCGCCGTCGAGGACCACCTCGGCGGGCCGCGGCCGGTTGAGGAAGTGGCTCGACATGGCGTAACCGTAGGCGCCCACGTCGAGGAGCGCCAGGACGTCGCCCGGCCGCAGCTCCGGGAGGCGGAGCGAGCGTCCGAGGTAGTCGCGGGAGTGGGTGGTGTTGCCGCAGACGTCGGTCGGGACCGGCAGCTCTGCGCCCCGGGGCTCCAGGGCCATCACGCGGTGGTAGGGGTGGTAGACGCTCTCGACCACGATGTTCCCCACCGTGGTGTCGACGCCGACGTAGCGGCGGCCTCCGCGCTCCTTCACCGAGACGACCGTCGCCAGCAGGGCGCACGACTCGGCGACCAGCGTCCGTCCCGGCTCCGCGAGGAGCTGGAGGGGGCGGCCGCGCCGCGCCGAGAGCCGCTCGAGCCGCCGCGCGACCTCGGCCCCGAGCCTCTCGAGCGCGAGGGGGCGCTGGCCGTCGCGGTAGGCCACGCCGTAGCCGCCGCCGAGGTCGAGGGCCTCGAGGTCGGGGAGGGCTTCCGCGGCCGCGATCGTCCGATCGAGGCACTCGAGGAAGCGCTCGAGACGCAGGGTGTTGGTGCCGGCGTACATGTGGAGCGTGGTCAGGCGCAGCCCCGCGTTCTCGGCGACGGCCAGCGCCTCCGGCAGCTCCCCGGGGGCGACGCCGATCCGGTTGGGACGGGCGGGCTCGTCGACCAGCAGCCGCAGGCCGGCTTCGCCGGGCCCGCGCGCCGCCCGGTCGCGGAGCTGGTCGAGGGAGTCGAGGTTCAGGCGGATGCCGCGGGCGAGGACGTAGTCGAGGTCGGCGGCGTCGAGGTTCGAGCCGCTGTAGACGATCCGGTCCGCAAGGACGCCCGCCCCGAGCGCCGCGTGGACGTCGCCCGGCGTGTTGGCGTGGATCCCCGCGCCCAGCCCGTGGAGCAGCCGCACGAGGTAGGCGTTCTTGTTGCAGACGATGGCGTAGTGGACGTCCAGGTGCGGGTACGGGAAGGCGTCCCGGAAGCGGGCGTAGGCACGGCGCACCACGTCGGCCTCGTAGACGTACAGGGGACTCCCGAACCGCGCGAGGAGCTCCCGCGCACGGGCGTTGGTGAGCGCGGCCGGCGCCAGCGTCTCGCTCGTCATGCGGGGCGGAAGCGCCGCCAGTCTAGCACGGGGCGTTCCGGAGGCAGGACGCGGACCTTGCCTTCGCGCCTTTCCGTGCCGGCGTAGGGCCTTCGCCACTCCCGGGGCGCGCGACCCCGCCTGGGCGTGGGGACGGTCGGCGGACGCCTTCAGGGCTCGGTCGGCCGCACCAGCGGGCTCAGGGTCGCGTCGCGGTAGATGTTCCCTCGCAGCGTGCGCTCGAACGTGCCACCGGCGGGGAGGACCGGGCCGGCCGTCTCCAGGCGCGGCGCGGCATCGGAGCCGGCCCAGCGGAACTCGTTGCCGATGAGGGTCACGGCGGTCGGGAAGTACGAGCTGTGGTGGACGGTGGCATCGGCGGGTGGCGCCCCCGTCAGCTCGAAGATGTTTCCTTCGAGCACGAGCGGACCCGCCTTGTGGTCTGCGGGCCCCCGAGGGCCCGCGCCGAGGAGCGTGGTGACGAGGCGGATCGCCGGGCGACGGGCGATGCCGGCCGCCGGCTTGGTCCTCGCCGCTCTCGGCGCGTGGGCGCGTCCGATGCCGGAGCGGCCGATCATCGCCGTGGCCCCCGTGGGCCGGGTCTCCGCGCGGGCCCTCGCCCTGGTCGCCCCGGCCATCCGCGACGGCTTCGGCTCCGAGGTCGTGACCGCCCCCGCCCTCGCGCTCCCCGAGGGCGCCTTCGACCCGCGGCGCGGCCAGCACCGGTCCACCGCGCTGCTCGACGCGCTCGCCCGGGCGAAGCGGCCCGGGGGGGAGCGCCTGCTGGGCGTCGCCGACGTGGATCTCTACGTCCCCGAGCTAAACTTCGTCTTCGGCGAGGCCGACCCGAGCCGCGGGGTCGCGGTCTTCTCGCTCCACCGGCTGCACCCGCCGCCCCCCGGCGACGAGGCCCTCCTCGCCCGGCGCGCGGCCACCGAGGCGATCCACGAGCTGGGCCACACCTTCGGCCTGGGCCACTGCGCCGAGCCCCGCTAGGTGATGTGGTTCTCGAACACGCTCGCGGAGAGCGACCGCAAGGGGACGGCCTTCTGCGCCTCCCACGCCGCCGAGCTCCGCCGGCGGCGGCGCTCGCCCGCGCCCCCTCACGGCGGCTCGGGCGAGAGGGCCCGCAGGCCCTCGGCACCTCGTCTTCGGCCTGGAGCCAGGTGTTGACGGCCCGTCCGCCGCCCAGGCCGCGGGGCTCGCCGAAGGACACGCCGCCCGACAGCTCGCGGACCACCAGCAGGTCGGCGTGGCGCGTCAGGCCCTCGCGCAGCGGCGTCGGCAGGCCGAGGTAGCGCGCGGGACGCAGCTTGGCGTAGAGGCCGAGCGCTCGGCGCAGCCGCCGCCGCCCGTCCTCGGGACGGACCGGGCTGGCTTTCGGCAAGGGCGAGCAGGACCACGTAGGCGGCTCGCATTCCCACCACCTCCGCGACCCCGCGGCGGACCTTCACCAGGCCCGGCCGCGCCAGCCCGGGAGGACCTGTTCAGGCCGGCCACGGTTGCAGACTCGCGCATCGGCCTGCTGTCCACCTCGGTAGCGGGCCTCAGGTCTATCGGAGGGTCCGGTCTCTCCCGCCGGAGCAAGCGGCGGCGTGGAGATCTGCACCCGAATCTACCGGCCCCGCAAGCCCAAAGAGTCGCCCCTCTTCCGCCTCGTCAGCCAGCACCTCGAGGATTTTCTCCGCGTCTACCCCGAACGCTTCGCCAAGGAGCACGGCCCCCTGCGCCCCGTCGTCGAGCGCGTCCTGCGCGGCTTCATCGAGTGTGGCGACGTGGCACGGGGCTTCGCCAGAGCTTGGTGCAGCACTTGCAGGACAAGCGACCTGATCCCGTA
>DASWHY010000215.1:0-2567 GCA_036397955.1 Thermoanaerobaculia bacterium
TGGCGGCGCGACACCGCGGGGTCGGGGATGACGACGTCGCAGGCGGTGTCGCGGCCGAGGTGGAGCGGCGCCTCCGCCGGGCACACCTCGCTCGTCAGCACGGCGGAGCCGCGGGGCACCAGCTTCAGCGCGGGGGGCACGCCGTCCCTTCTACCACAGGCGAGCGACGCTACATGGCTTCGAAGAGCCCGGCCGGCTCGCCGGCGGCGTAGAACGTGTAGATGCGCGCCATCCGGCTACTATGGGTGCCCCCGGCGGCCGGCCCGGCCGGCAGCGCGGGGTGAGAGCCGTCGCCGTGCGCCTCCGGGTCGTCACCTACAACATCCATCGCGCCATCGGCGTCGACCGCCGCTTCCGCCCGGAGCGGATCGTCGAGATCCTCCGCCACCACGCCGGCGACGTCGTCCTCCTCCAGGAGGTGGACGAGGGGGCGCCGCGCTCGCGCGAGATCGACCTCGGCCGCTCGCTGGCCCACGCGCTCGACTACCCGCACGTGGCGGTCGGCCACAACGTCACCTTGCGCAAGGGGCGCTACGGCAACGCCACCCTCTCCCGCTTCCCGATCCTGCGCGAGCGCAACATCGACCTGACGATCGGCAACCGCAAGCGGCGCGGCTGCCAGCACACGACGCTGCTGCCGCTCCCCGACGGGCCGCCGCTCGAGGTCTTCAATCTCCACCTCGGCCTCTCGGCGTGGGAGCGGGCGGCGCAGGTGGAGCTGCTGGTGGGCTCCTCGGAGTTCGCCGACATGGCGCTCGACGGGCCGTGTCTCGTCGGCGGCGACTTCAACGACTGGCGCTCGCGGCTGCGCTCGGTCTTCACCGACGGGCTCGGCTTCCGCTGCGCCACCGACCTGCGGAGCGGCCAGCAGCCGCCGATCGCGACCTACCCGGCCTTCTCGCCGCGCGGCGGGCTCGACCGGGTCTACCACCGGGGCGGCCTCCGCCTCGCCGCCGCGCACCGCTGCCGCCTCTACGTGTCGCGCGTCGCCAGCGACCACCTGCCGGTGGTGGTCGATTTCGAGCTTGCGGCGGCCGCCGCCGCGCCCGCGGCCGAGCGCCCGGCGATGCTCGGGTAGCGGCCTTGGCCCGGGCTTGACTTCCGGCGCGCCCCTTTCTCCTGCTATCCTCCCGCGGTCGAACAACTGACAGCCGTCAGCACGGCGAGGTCCGGTCTCTCCGGGGCCCCCCTTCGCGGGAGCCTTGTGTGCCGCGCCCGCCGCGCGCTTGGCGGCACCGGCTCGGAGTGCCAGGAGGACCGCCTGCGCCACGCACGCCCCTCGTTCCCGCTCCCGCAGCTCGCTGCCTGCTTGCTGCTCGCCGCCCTCGCCCAGGGCGGCGCCGCCACCGCCCGCGGTCCCCACTTCGCTTCCTGGCAGCCCGACCGGGCCGGCTTCTCGGTCCGCTTCCACGGCGAGGAGACCCACCACACGCTGCTCGGGGTGTTCGTCCTGCCGGGGGAGGTGCTGCCGCTGGCGGTCGCCGACGCGGAGATCGCGGCCGGGAGCTATGCGCTGGAGGCGCCGGCGGAGACCGCGGTCGAACCGGCGGGGCCCGCGGCCTGGCGCTGGACGGCGCCGGCGGAGAGCGGCCTCTACCCGCTCACCGTGCACCAGGCGCCGAGCGGGCGCACGCTGACCCTCAACGTCTTCGTCATGGTGCCGGCCTCGCAGGCCGCCGGCGGCGAGCTCAACGGCTACCGCCTCGGCGACTACCCGGACGAGCCCTTCCGCGACCTCCCCACCTACTTGCCGCCGCGCGGCTTCGTGGAGGTCACCGAGGAGCTGCGCGACGCCCGCGTCGCCCCGCACTTCACCCTGGCGCAGTTCCTCTGCCGGCAGCAGGGGGGGTTCCCGAAGTATGTGGCGCTGCGCGAGCGGCTGCTGCTCAAGCTCGAGATGATCCTCGAGGCGGTCAACGCCTCGGGGCACCCCGCCGACACGCTGAGCATCCAGAGCGGCTTCCGCACGCCGCACCACAACCACACCCGCGGCCGCGGCCGCTACAGCCGGCACATCTACGGCGACGCCGCCGATCTCTTCGTCGACCAGGACGGCAACGGCCGGATGGACGACCTCGACGGCAACGGCCGGCTCGGCAACGGCGACGCCGAGGCGCTGCGCCGCATCGTCGAGGGGATCGACGGGCGGCCGACGCTGGCGGAGTACATCGGCGGGCTGGGGTTCTACCGCGGCGGCGCCGGCCACGGCCCCTACCTGCACGTCGACACCCGCGGCTACCCGGCGCGCTGGGGGAGCTAGACTCCCCCGCGATGGCCGACGACCGGAAGTACCGCCAGCGCGGCTACCAGGACACCGGCCGCTCCGACGAGAAGAAGGGCCGGCCGCAGCAGGGGCCGCGCGAAAAGCCCGAGGGGCCGCGCGGTCGCGGCCTCGGCCGCCCCACCGAGACCGTCTTCCGCTGCGCCGCCTGCGGCGAGAAGCGCCTGCTGACCGGCGCCGCCGACGAAGTGCCGTGCGACGCCGCGTGCGGCCGCTGCGGCGCCGCCCTCCACACCTGCTCCAACTGCCTCCACTTCGACACCGCCGCCCGCTGGGAGTGCCGCCG
>DASWHY010000216.1:0-7787 GCA_036397955.1 Thermoanaerobaculia bacterium
GCCCAGGAGACCTCGTAGGCGCAGAACTCGGCCTTGCCGTCGTCCCAGAGGCGGGCATGGCGCCAGGCGGGGTCGCCCGGCGGCGGCGCGGCGAGGTCGCCGAGCGGCGCCGCGGCGGCCGCGAAGCGCGGCTCGGCGACGTCGCTGCGGATCGCCCAGACGACGAGCGCCAGAAAAGGCACCGCCGCCAGCGCTTTCCAGAAGGTCTTCACTGCCGGGCTCCCTCGGAGGATTGATGCTTGCGGCCGGCGGGCGCCGGTCGTTCTGCCAGTATACAGGCGTGATGAAGGGCGGCCCCGGCAGCGCGCGCTTTCACCGCGGCGCCGCGCACGCCCAGCGCGCCGCCCCCAGCACCGCCGTCCCCTCGTTGAGGACCACCGAGATCGGCACGCGCTCGAGCAGCGCCCGGAAGCGCCCCTTGTCGAGGAAGGCGCCGACGAAGGTGCCGTCGCCGAGCTTGGGCAGGAGCTTCGGGGCGATGCCGCCGCCGACGTAGACGCCGCCGGTCGCCAGGCCGACCAGCGCCAGGTTGCCGGCGACGGCGCCGTAGGCACCAGTCCAAAGGTCGAGGGCGCGGGCGCAGAGCGCGCAACGGCCGGTCTGCGCGGCCTCGGCGATGACCGGCGTCGCGTCCCCCTCTGGATCGGCGAGCGCCGCCGCCATCTCCGGCGTCTCCTCGCCGAGGCCCTCGTCGCGCAACGCCTCGTAGACGTGCCGCAGCCCCGGCCCGGAGACCACCCGCTCGACGCTCACGTGTCCGCCCCAGCGGGCGCGGAGGTGCCGCCAGACCGCGGCCTCCTCGTCGGTGCGCGGCGCGAAGTCCATGTGCCCCCCTTCGGAGGCGAGCGGCCGGCAGCCGGCCGGCAGGAGCGCCATGCCGAGGCCGGTGCCGGCGGCGATCAGGGCGAGCGTGCCGTCCGGCTCGGGCTCGCCCGGGTGGAGGACGGCGAGCTCCTCGCGGCCGAGGAGCGGCAGGCCGTAGGCGGTGGCGACGAGGTCGTTGACCAGCTCGACCCGGTCGAGCCCCGCCGCGCGCGCCAGCGCCGCGCCATCGACCTGCCAGGGGAGGTTCGTGGTCTCGGCGCGGTTGCCGAGGACCGGCCCCGGGATGCCGAGGGCGGCGGCCGCGACGCCGCGCTCGCCGGCCAGGAACTCGGCGAGGATCGGGCCGAGCCCCGGATAGTCGGCGCTCGCGAACTGGGCGGCGCGGAGGAGGCGCGGGGGACCTGCGGCGGTCGGCTCGTAGAGGGCGAGGTTGGTCTTGGTGCCGCCGACGTCGCCGGCCAGGATCACCGCGGCGCCCTCTCCAGCGCCTCGAGGCCGGCGAGGGGGTCGGCGCCCAGGTCCACCCGCAGCACGCTGCGGCCGCGCTGGCGGAGGGCGCGGCGGTCCCCCTCGGCCTGCGCCGCCAGCAGCTCGCCGAAGCCGTAGCCGGCCTCCGGCACCGCCAGCTCGGCGCGCGGGCGGTCCACGAGCTGGAGGAAGCGGCCGCCGGCCGGCCCCCCCTTGTGGAGCTGGCCGGTCGAGTGGAGGAAGCGCGGGCCGTAGCCGGCGGTGGCGGCGAGGCCGGTGGCGTCGCGCAGCGCACCCTGGAGGCGGCGGAGCGCGGCGGTCGCCGCCGGCGCCGGCGCGAGGTAGGCGTGGAGGGCGAGGTAGCCGCCGGGCCGCGCCCCCTCCAGCCACTCGGCGAGAGCGCGGTCGAGCCCCGGCTCGGTGACCGAGACCGCCTTACCGGCGGGTGAGACCGCCTTCCCGGCGGCCGTCTCCCGCTGCGCCGGCGCCGCCATCGCCCCCCGCGCCAGGTCCTTGGCGAGCTGGACGTCCGGCTGGTCGAAGGGGTTGATGCCGAGGACCGCCCCGGCGGCCGCCACGGCGATCTCCCAGCGCAGCATCTCGGCACCCAGCTCGGCGCCCTCCGCGATCGCGCAAAGGATCGCCGGGTGGCCGGCTTCGGCGAGCCGCGCGACGTGCCGGCGGGCGAAGTCGTCGCCAGCGCCGGCCAGGGCCACGAACACCCGGTCGCCGCCGTAGGCCGCCGGCGCGGCGGGGGGCTCCGCGACGACGGGCACGATCCCCTTGCCCTCTTTGCCGGTGCTCTCGGCGACGAGCTGCTCGATCCAGTCGGGGAAGGACTCGAGCCCCGGCGCCGCCGCGAAGGTCAGCTTGTCGCGGCCGGCCAGGGCCAGCTCGCCGAGCGCGGCGCCGAGGGCGAGGGCGGCGTTCTCGCGCGCCGGCACCGCGGGACCGCCGGCGGCGGCGAGGCGGCGGGCCGATGCGAGGAGCCCGGCGACGTCGGCGCCGATCCCGGCCGCCGGCACCAGGCCGAAGACCGAGAGCGCGCTGTAGCGCCCGCCGACGTCCGGCGGCGCCGCGAAGGTCCGGCGGAAGCCGCGCTCGCGCGCCAGCTCGGCGAGCGGCGTGCCCGGATCGGTGATCGCCGCGAAGCGCTCCCCGGGCGCCGGGAGCTTGCGTCGCGCCAGGTCCCAGAAGACGCGGAAGAAGGAGAGCGTCTCGGTCGTCGTGCCCGACTTGCTCGAGACGAGGAAGAGCGTGCGCGCCAGGTCGAGACGCGCGGCGAGTCCCTGGACGGCGTCCGGATGGGTGCTGTCGAGGACGGAGAGGCGAGGGTGACCGGGGCGGGGACCGAGGACGCGCGCGAAGACTTCGGGCGCCAGGCTCGAGCCCCCCATGCCGAGGACGACGAGGTCGCGCACCCCTTCGGCGGCGACCGCGGCGCCGAAGCGCTCCAGCTCGGGCAGCTCGGCCGCCATCGCCTCGGGGAGCGCCAGCCAGCCCAGCCGGTCGGCCAGCTCGGGGAGCGGCTCGGGCGACCAGAGGGTCGGGTCGCGGGCCCAGAGCCGGGGCGCGAAATCCTCCTCCTGCCAGCGCGCCAGCCGCGCCTCCACCGCGCGCCCGTGCTCGCCGAGCCGCAGCTCCATTCCGTCGAAATTCCAGCGCATCCACGCCTCCGCGTTCGACTCTACGCGATCCGGCGGCGCGCGACCCGCGTGCTACGATCGCGCGCCATGCCCGCCGTGCGCACTCCGGCCGCGATCGCGCTGCTGCTCGCGCTCGCCGCCTGCGCGCGGACGCCGCCCGCGGCGACCGCCGGCGCCGGCGAGACCTACACGGTGCGCGGCGTCGTCGCCGCGCTGCCGGCGGACGGCCACGGCGACCTGACGCTCCGCCACGAGGCGCTGCCGGACTTCGCCGACCGCGGCGGCGAGCGCGTCGGAATGGATGCCATGACCATGCCCTTCCCGCTCGCCGCGGAGGTCGCGCTGGCGGGCATCGCCGTCGGGGACCCGGTCGAGTGCACGCTGCGCGTGGACTGGGAGGCGGAGCGGCCGGTCGAGCTGATCGCGGTGCGCGAGCTGCCGGCGGGCACCCGCCTGGCGCTCGAGTAGACGAAAGGAGAGAGAGATGGCGGTACGCAGTGCGAACGCGGTATGGGAGGGGGGGCTCAAGGACGGCCAGGGGACGATGGCGCTCGGGAGCGGCGCCTACGAAGGGCGCTACTCCTTCGGCTCCCGTTTCGAGGAGGGCCCGGGGAGCAACCCCGAGGAGCTGCTCGGCGCGGCGCTCGCGGGGTGCTTTTCGATGGCGCTCGCCGGGGCACTCGGCCGCGCCGGCTTCCCGCCGCAGCGGGTCGCCACCGCGGCCAAGGTGCACATCGAGAAGCTCCCCGCGGGCGGCTTCGGCGTCACCCGGATCGAGCTCGCCAGCGAGGCGCAGGTGCCGGGGATCGACGACGCGGCCTTCCAGGAGCACGCGCGCCAGACCAAGGAGACCTGCCCGGTCTCGAAGGCGCTGGCGGCGGTCGAGATCGCGCTCGACGCGCGGCTCGCGGCTTCGCCTTGACTTGACCTGCTTCGGGTTCTACTCTCACATTCCCAATCGTCGATAAGAAGGAAGGAGAGGAGAGTCCCATGGTGTGGAAGAAGCCTGACACCGACCCACCTGCGCCGGAGCCCGTCTCCGCCCCCCCGCGCGCTTCCTACGCCACCCCGAACCCCACCCCCACCACGACCGCCCCTCCCGCCGCACCGGCCCCGGCCGCGCGCGGCGAGCGCGCCACGATCGGCCCCTCCATCTTCATCAAGGGCGACCTCGCCGGCGAGGAGGACCTGATCATCGAAGGGCGCGTCGAAGGGCGCGTCGACCTGCGCCAGCACAACCTGACGGTGGGCAAGAACGGCCGCGTCAAGGCCGACCTCGTCGGCCGCGTCGTCACCGTCGAGGGGGAGGTGGACGGCAACGTCTTCGCCGAGGAGCAGGCGGTGGTCCGTACCTCGGGAACTGTGCACGGCAACATCACCTCGCCGCGGGTGACGCTGGAGGACGGCTCGAAGTTCAAGGGCTCGATCGACATGGAGGCCAAGGCGCCGTCGCGCAGTGTGCAGACCGGTGCCGTCGACCGGCCGCGCCGCGACGAGAGCGCCGCCCGCGAGGCGCCGCGCGACGCCGGGCCCGGCGCCGGTCCGGGCCGCGCGCCGGAGACCGCGACGACGGCGACTGCCGGGGCGGGCACGGCGAGCGTCGGCGCCGCGGCGGCACGGACGACGGCCTGATGAGCTGGCTCTCCGTCCTGCGCAAGCGCGAGGGGCCGCGCGCGCCCGCGCCCCAGGCGGCGCCGGAGGTCCACCGTTCGCTCGCCTTCGCCGAGATGCTCGACGGCCTGCGGCCGGACCACAAGCTGCAGGTGCTCGACTTGGGACCCGCGGTGGGCGGCAACGTCGAGTTCCTCCGCCGCTTCGACTGCAAGCTCTTCATCGAGGACCTCTACGCCGCGCTCGCCGGCCGCTCGGCCGGCGAGGACGGCCTGCGCCACCAGGGGATCGAAGACCTCCTGCCGCTGCCGGAGAGCGCCCGCTTCGACCTGGTCCTCGCCTGGGACCTCTTCAACTACCTCGAGCGCGAGGAGCTGCGGCGGCTGGTGCGCCACGTCGCCCGCTACTGCCGCCCGGGGGCGGTGCTCCTCGCCATGGTCTCGATCCACAAGCAGATGCCGGCACAGCCGATCCGCTTCCGCATCGTCGACGACCGCAGCCTTCTCTACGAGCTGCGCACGCCGCACCTGCGGCCGGCGCCGCGCTACGCCTCCTCCGACCTCTCCGAGCTGCTCGAGGGGTTCCACGTCGACCGCTCCTTCCTGCTGCGGCATGGCATCCAGGAGTATCTCTTCGTGCGCGAGGAGGACGAGGAGACCTGGGTTTCGAAGTCGGGGTGGAGCAGGATGGGCGAGGGAGCGGAGGCGGCGGGCGCCGCCACCGCCCCGCCCGGCCCGGCGTAGCCGCCGGAAGCGTTACTGCCGCGGGCCCGCGAGTCCCGCGGGCAGGAGCTGCGTTTCCTCGTAGCCGGCCGGCAGCACGAAGCTCGCGTCGGCGACGTCGGCGCGCTCCAGCGCGGTCACTTCCATCGTCGTGCGGGTGACCGTCTCCTTCCCCTTCTTCCCCTTCGTCGTGCTGACGGTCACGCTCTTGAGCGGGAACCCCTGCACCTTCTTCATCTCGGTCGAGATCAGCTTGTCGAGCTGCTCGTTGCCCGAGCGCGGTGAGGCGCGCAGCCAGACCCCGAGCCCGACGTCCTGGAGCTGGTCGGTCGTCCACAGGTCCTGCTCGGTGACCACGTCGGAGGTGTTGCCCATGCCCATCACCTTGACGGTCACGGTGTAGGTGGTGCGGAACTTGGTGTGGCGGGTGGGGTGGCCGGCGACGGTGCCGCCGTCCTCGTCGGCGAGCTGCTGCACCAGCGGCTCCGAGAAGTCCATCTTCAGCAACGACCCCATGGCGCCGCCGGTGAGCGCCCCGGCCATGCCGAGCATGGCCTGGAGGTCCCACTCGGCGTAGGTCTTCTCCTCGGGGTCGACGAGGTAGATGGTCTTGCCGCCGTCGCGGGTGAGCAGATAGGTGCCGGTCTCGGTCAGAGGCTGGTCGCTGTCGCGGAAGAGGATCTTGGCCTTCTCGCCGCTCACCCAGCCCTCGACCTTGGTGTTGCCGCCGGCCTGACCATCGGTCTTGGTGACGGCTTCGTAGCGGAACCCCGCGGCGGCCGGGACGGCGGCCAGGAGCAGGAGGGCGGCGAAAGAAAACAGGTTGCGGCGCATCGGGTGAGACCTCCGTCTAGATTGGAGGCGGATTCTCGCACAGCGCCGGCGGGAGCCTTACACTCTTCACTCCGGAGGACGCCCGCATGGCCGCCGACCGATCCACCTCCGAGCGCCCCGCCCCGCCCTCCGACCGCCTCCGCCGCGCCGTCCAGCTCCTCGCCGAGGAGGCGCGCGAGCGCGTGGAGCGCCATCCGCTGGGACACCTCCTGGGCGGCCGCGGCGACGCCCTGGAGCTGCGGCTGGCGCTGCCCAGCGCGCTCCGCCCCGGCAGCCTCGACAAAGTCGCCGCCGAGGTCTCCGAGGCTCTGCGGGAAGCCCTCCAAGAGCTCCTCGAGCACCGCGCCGTCCTGCGCCCCGGGCGGGTCGTTTGCCTGCGCTGCGGCGGCGCCGACTGCGGCCACGCCGCGCCCGCCGCGCCGCGTCAGGTCTTCGCCGGCTACGGCCCCACCGGCCTCCCCCGCTTCCTCGACTTCGGCGCCTGGCTCCTCGAGCGGCACGACCCGCGGGTGGACCTCCTCTACCGCCAGCCGCCGCCGCTCCTCGCCGCGGTGGCGACGGGCGCGGAGCTGACCGCCGGCCTCCTGCCGCCGTACCGCGCCGACACCGCCGGCTCGTTCCGCCTGCACGGCCAGGTGGCGGCCGGCTGGTACTTCGGGCCGGGAGCGGGCGGGGCGCCCGAGGCGCTGGCGGTGACGCTGCAGGTGGTCTCGTCGCGGCCGGCGCGCGGCCCGCGGCGCTACGGCGTCAACGTCCTCGGCGTCGGGCCGCAGGGTGAGCCGCTGGAGCACCTCTGGGACCGCACCGGCGAGATCCCGTGGGGTGACGTCGTGCGCTGGGCGCAGGCGGCGCTCGACGGCCTCGCCCGCTCGCGCGCCGCGCAAGCGGACGACGGCGGCGAGGTGGCGGCGCGGCTCGACGGCATCCTCCACGGCCTAGCGCGCCGCCTCGAAAAGGGGCGCCGGGCGCGCGAGCGGAAGACCCACCACGCCCGCGAGCGCCACGCCGGCGGCGACCGCCCGACGCGCATGGCGCTCGCCGACCTGGCGCGCGCGCCGCTCGCGGAGGTGCTGGTGGACACCCGCAGCGCCGTCCTCGTCGTCCTCGGCGACCGCGGCCGCGCCCACCTCTTCAGCCCCGAGGGCCGGCTCGTCACCTCGATCCGCTACGCCCCCGCCGCCATCGAGCGCCGCCGCAAGAGCGGCCTCTGGCGCCCCGCCGACCGCAGCGAGGTGGAGCTCCTCCGCGCCCGCGTCGAAGAGGCGGCGGCCCTGGAACGGGAGCCGGCGGCGGGGTGAGGGCCTTCGCGCTAATCTGAATGCCATGAAGATTGCAGGAAGGGCGACAATCGACCGCTGGGGGCGCCTCGTGCTGCCGAAAAGAATCCGAGACGAGGCAGGGATCGAAGCAGGCATGCCGCTTGACATCCTGGTCGACGACGACGGGAGGATCGAGATCGAACCGGCGCCTCTAAGGGTTCGTATCGTGAAGCAGGGGCGGCTCCACGTCGCGCTCCCTCTCGAGCCAGTCGAACCCCTGACGAACGACGCCGTTCGCCAGGCGCAGCTCGCCTTGCGCGAGCGGCGTCCGGGAGGGGGTGGGCACGGGCGTCGTCGACTTCCCGCCCGAGCGGGTGTTCCGCGCCGTCGCCGACCTGGAGCACTGGGAGGAGTGGGTGCCG
>DASWHY010000217.1:0-2659 GCA_036397955.1 Thermoanaerobaculia bacterium
TCGATCTGCACCTTCGACCCCTTGAGCTGCTCCTCCACCTTGAGCAGGTAGGGCAGGTACTGCTTGCAGAAGGGGCACCAGGAGCCGAAGAAGACGCGCACCTTGACCGGCTTCGCCGCCTTCTTGAGCGCCGCGATCTGCTGCCCGTTCGGCCGGTAGGCCTGGGCGCCGCGGCCGTAGCTCGGCGAATAGGCGCGCAGCGCCGCGGCGTTCTTGGCGCCGAGCAGCGGCGGCTTGGTCTTGAGCTGGACCTGGCGGCCGTCGACGGTGAAGACGACGTCCTCGCCCACCGCCTTGAACTGCCCCTGCGGCTCGAGCACCGCGTCGGCGAGGAGGTCGATCGTGCCGTCCTTCTGCTTGGCCACCTTCATGATGTGGACGGTCTCGACCGACTGCTGCCGCGGCAGCAGCATGACCGGCGAGGGGAGCGACGAGGAGAGGATCAGGATGGCCGGCACGGACTCGGCCTGGTAGATCTCGGCGTTGACCGGCTTGCCGCCCACCCAGAGGGCGTAGTCGCCGATCGGCTCGAAGCCGCGCAGCACCGCGTCGGAGGGGACTTGCGCGGCGACCGCGCCGGCCCCGCAGAGCGACACGAGGAAGGTGAGGAGGAGCGCCGCCGGGCGGCGCGGAGTGCTCGAGGTCCGATGCGTCATCGTTCGTCGCCTCTCGTCAGCTCGGGGCCGAGCCCCGCGTAGGTCTCGATCACCTCGCCCTGCCGCACCCGGAAGGCGCGCGGCAGGCGGCGGTAGAGCGGGCGCACCAGCGCGAGCGGCGCCTCGCGGATCGGGAACGCCGGCCCCCAGCGCCAGTAGAAGGCCGTGTGCTTCTCGGGCGCGGCGGCGGAGACGACCACCAGCCCCGGCCGCGCGGGCTCGCCGGCGTAAGCGTTCAGCCTCTCGACCGCCTCCCCGAACGCCGGGTCCTCGAGGTCCGCCAGCACCACCAGGTGCTCGCCCTCGGCGAGCTCCGGGGCCACCGTGTCGAGGCAGACCCGCTCGCCCTCGGCGCCGGCGCAGAGGTCGGCGACCGCCACCCCCGGTTTGAGCCGCGTCGCCAGGTCGTCGAGCGGCAGCGCCGGCGACCGCCAGGCGAAGAGCGCCGCGCCCGCCGCGGCGAGCAGAGCCGCCGTGCCGCGCAGCGGCGGGAACGCTCGCCCGCCACGCGGCCGCCCGACGCAGGCCAGGGCCAGGGCCGGCACGAGGAGCAGGAGGTCCTGCCAGAACGCTTCGGCCGGCGTGCGCTGCACCAGGTTGCCGAAGCAGCCGCAGGCGGCGGCCTCCGGCGGCGCGATGCCGCGGACGTCCATCCAGTACGCCCTGCCGGTGAGGAACAGGAAGAAAGCGACGAGAATTGCCGCCGGGACCAGCACCCAGAGGCGCCGCACACCGAGCAGCAGAGCCAGGCCGAGACCGACCTCGATGGCGATGGCGGCCAGGGCGAGCGGCCCCGCCGCGACGAAACGGTCCAGGCCCTCGAGACGGATCTGCTCGGCGAACGCGGCCGGGTCGAGCGCCTTGGCCCAGGCGGCGACGAGGAGCACGGCGCCGAGGACGACGCCCGCCGGGGCGCCGACCCAGCGCCCCCGGCCGGGCGCGCGCGCCGCCGCCAGGCTCGCCGGTGCGGTTGCCGAGATGGAAGAGCCGTTCATCGAACGCCGATCCTACCCGGTAGCGCCCGGCCTACGTGCCGGGCGTTGCAGGTCCGGCCGTTGCCGGCCGCGCCTGCAGCACCGCCGTCCCCGCGAGCCGGTCGTGGAGCGCCCGCCGCTCGGGGCCGAGCGCGATCCAGAAGCCGGCGCCGAGCGGCAGCGCCGAGAGCGCGTAGCCGGCGAGGCGGAGGAGGGCGCGGCCGACCGAGAGGCCGGCACGGCCGTCCGGGCCGTGCACGCTCAGGCCCAAGAGACGCTTGCCCGGCGTCGTCCCCCAGAGGCACCAGCCGGCGAGCGGCACGAAGAGCGCGAGGAGGCCGCCCAAGACCCAGGCGAGGAGTCGGCCGCGCGGCGTGAACGGGCCGCCGAGCGGCAGGGCGAGGACCGACGCGCCGACGGCCACCGCCACGGCGTCGAGCGCAAAGGCGGCTGCCCGCACCCAGAAATCGGCAGGCACGAGCTCCACCGGCACAGAGGGCGCCGGTGACGACACCGGCATGGGCGGCGCGGCGGCCGGAGGTGTCCGGTCGAGAGACGGCGTGTGCCAGGGCGACGGCGAAGCGATCCCCGGCGGGGAGGTCAGGTCGCCGGAGGTCGAGGAGGCGGCGGCCAGCTCCTCGGGCGCGGGGACGGGGACGAACCGCGACGGCCGCCGGCCGTCGTCGCGGGCGAAGCGGAGAAAGGCCTGCGTCTCCCCCACCGTCAGCCGGTCCCCCTCCGCCATCGGCGTCTCGGCCTCGACGCGCTCGCCGTTGAGATAGGTGCCGTTGCTCGAGCGGAGGTCCTGCACCGTCACCCGGTCGCCGCGCACCCAGACCAGGGCGTGGCCGCGCGACACGGCCGGGTCCTTGACCACGACGCCGCAACCGCGGCTGCGGCCGAGAGTGGTCTCCCCCTCGCGCAGCGCCACCCGCCGACCCTGGATCTCCAGCACCCAGGCGCCGCGGCCGGCGCGGCTGCCGCCGGTCACGAGGCGGCGCCGGCGGCCAGCTCCTCCATCTCCAGCTC
>DASWHY010000218.1:0-8032 GCA_036397955.1 Thermoanaerobaculia bacterium
CACATCGCGCAGGGATCGCAGGAGCTCACCAGCTCGTGCTCCGGCATCCCGGGGCCGCCGAGCGTGTAGGAGCCGACCCGCCGCTGCGCCATCATCAGCGCCACCATCTCGCCGTGCAGCGTGCAGTTGCCGAGCCGCACGACGCTGTTGACCCCCGCCGCCACCAGCGTGCCGCTGGCGCGCTCGAAGACCGCCGCCCCGAACGGGCCGCCGGTGCCGCGCAGCACGTTCTCGCGCGACAGCGCCACCGCCAGCCGCATCCGCTCGTCGTCGCCGGCGTAGCGGCGCTCCCAGTCGACCGCCTCCGGCAGCCAGTCGGGGTAGGTGACGCAGACCTCGGTCGGGGGCATGAGCGCGGGAGAGCTTAGCAGGGGGCCTCGGGCGCAAACTTTTCGTCCTCCCGCTCGTCTGTAAGGGGCATGTCGCCTGAGATCCGGTGTGCCCGGCCCCGTCCCCTCGCCTTCGCCCTCCTCGCCTTTCTCTTCTCCGCAGCCGTCCTAGCCCAGGACGCGCCGCCGCCGACCACCGACACTTCCGGCAGCCCGCCGCTCACCATCCGGCGCGCCGCCGGCGCGATTGCGGTGGACGGCAAGCTCGGCGACCCCGGCTGGGAGGGCGCCGCGCGGGTGGACACCTGGTTCGAGACCAACCCCGGCGACAACGTCGAGCCGAAGGTGGCGCACCTCGGCTGGCTGGCCTACGACGACCGCTTCTTCTACGCCGCCTTCGAGTTCGCCGACCCCGAGCCGGGGAAGATCCGCGCCCCCTACGCCGAGCGCGACAACGTCCCCAGCACCACCGACTACGGCGGCGTCATCATCGACACCCGCAACGACCGCAAGACGGCGCAGATGTTCCTCGCCAACCCGCGCGGCATCCAGTACGACGCGCTGACCAACGACGCCGCCGGCGAGGACAGCTCGCCCGACTTCTTCTGGGACTCGGCGGCGAGCGTCACCGACCAGGGCTGGGTGCTCGAGCTGCGCATCCCGTTCTCCTCGCTGCGCTACGACGGCGACGCCGAGCCGCAGACCTGGGGGATCCTCCTCTACCGCAACTGGCCGCGCGACTTCCGCTACCAGATGTTCTCGGCCAAGCTGCCGCGCGGCGGCAACTGCTTCATCTGCCGCCGCAACGACCTGACCGGTCTCGAAGGGCTGCCGCGGGGCGGCCACGTGGTGGCGGCGCCCTTCCTCGCCGCCAGCCAGCTCTCGCTGCCGGAGGCGGGTCTCGGCACGCCGCTCGAAGACGGGGACGCCGAGACCGAGCTGGGCCTCGACGTCAAGTGGATCCCCGATCCCGACCTGGCGCTGGACGCCACCCTGAACCCCGACTTCTCGCAGGTCGAGTCCGACGCGGCGCAGATCGCCGCCAACGAGCGCTTTGCCCTCTTCTTCCCCGAGAAGCGCCCCTTCTTCCTCGAAGGCATCGATCTCTTCTCGACCAACTTCCGCGCCGTCCACACACGCTCGATCACCGCCCCGCGCTGGGGGGCGCGGGCGACCGGGAAGTGGGGCGACACCGCCTACACGGCGCTGGTCGCCGACGACCGCGGCGGCGGCTCGGTGATCATCCCGGGGCGCCAGGAGTCGAGCTTCGCCGACCAGGACTTCGAGTCCCTCGTGGGGGTGGCCCGCGTGCGCCACGACCTCGGCGACTCCTACTTGAGCTTCCTCGCCACCGCGCGCGAGATCGACGAGGGCGGCAACAACCGGGTCTACGGCCCCGACTTCCGCTGGCAGCCGAACGCGAGCGATACGGTCAGCGGCCAGTTCCTGTTGAGCGCGAGCCACACCCCCGAGCGCCCCGACCTCGCCGCCGAGTGGAACGGCCAGCGCCTGTCGGGCTACGCCGCCGACCTCTGGTGGTCGCACTCGACGAGCACCTTCGACTGGTTCGTCGAGTACACCGACGTCGACGACGAATACCGCGCCGACAACGGCTTCCGGCCGCAGGTCGGCTACCGCAGCGGCTTCGGCGAAGCGGGCTACACCTTCCGCCCCACCGGTTTCCTCCGCCGCCTGCGCACCTTCCTCCTCGCCAACTACAGCGAGGACTATGACGGTGCGCTGCTCACCAGCCAGATCTCGCCGGGAGTGGGGATGGACGGCCGGTGGAACTCCTTCATGCGGTTCCGCTACGCCTTCGACGAGGTGGCGAGCGGCGCCGAGACCTTCGAGCGCGAGCAGTTCCACTTCACGATCGAGGCGAGCCCCTCGCGCCGGGTCAGCTCCATCTCGCTCTTCGGCAACGTCGGCGAGGAGGTGGACTTCCTGCACTCGCGGCTCGGTGACGGCGGCACCGCCTCCCTGCGCCTGACGATCAACGCCACCGACCACCTGGAGCTGCGCGTGAACGGCGACCGCCGCTGGCTCGACGTACGCGCCGCGGACGGCCGCCACGGGCGGCTCTTCACCGCTGACGTCGGCCGCCTGCGCGCCACCTACACCTTCACCGCGCGCGCTTTCCTGCGCCTGATCGGGCAGTGGGTGGAGACCGAGAACGATCCGGCGCTCTTCGCCGTGGAGGTGCCCGAGCGCAGCGGCGGCTTCTCCGGCTCGGCGCTCTTCGCCTACAAGCTCAACTGGCAGACGGTGCTGTTCGTGGGCTACGGCGACAACCGGGCGCTGCTCGACGGCGACCGGCTGGAGCCGGCCGACCGCCAGGTGTTCCTGAAAGTCTCCTACGCCTTCCAGCGCTAGGCGGGGACTAGTTGGGCGGGGACTCGCTCTCCAGGGCCTGCAGGCGGGCGAAGGCGGCGCTGGCGAGGAGGGACGGGCGCCCCGCCGCCTCCGCCTGCAGTGCTTCGAGCGGCGGCACGAAGTTCTGCGCGTCGCGGCAGAGCGGGTCGGCGCAGTGCCGCCAGCGGCCGGCGTGGCCGCGGCGGACGTGCTCGGCCGCCGCGCGCAGGTTGGAGCGCACGACGAGATTGAAGTGGCGGTCGGTCACGCCGTCCTCCTTGCCCAGAGCGGAAACGCTTCCATGATTTTAGGGCAAGCCGGCGGAGAATGACTAATCGAAATGCGGCGATGCGCTTAGTTCTTGACGCGCAGCGGCGCGGCGGGCTCGACGACCAGCATCGGCGCGGTGGTGCCGCCGAGGACGTCGCGCGCCACGGTGACCGGCTCGCTCCCCACCGCCCGCACCCGCGAGAGGACGGCGAAGAGGCTGTCCTCCCAGACCAGGTCGGGGAGCGGATCGCCGAGGCGGTCGCCGTCGAGCCGGCGGACGCCGCCGGCGGTGGCGCGGAAGCGGAGCTGCATCGGGTCGAAGCTCTCCAGCGGATCGAGCGCCCCGATCCAGAGCCCGCCTGCGGCGGCGCGCGCCAGCTCCTCCCAGCCGGCGCCGCCGGGGGCGAGGGCGAGGTGGTCGGGGCGGGCTTCGTCGTGCGAGACGGCGTGCGGGGTGACCGGCAGCCCGAGCTCGCGCCCGAGCGGCGCATCGACCGCCGGCGTGCGCGCCACGCCGCGGGCGATCAGCTCGACCGCCGCCGCCGGCGTGCCGGCGATGTCGAACGGGAAGGGGAGGGCGCGCGGATCGAGCGGGTCGTCGCGCAGGGTGATCGCGGGGTGGAAGACCTGCGTCCCCAGCCGCCCGCGCAGCGCCGCCCGCCCTTCGTGGAACGAGAGGGTCGAGAGGGTGAGCTGGCAGAGGAGGTCGAGGAGGCGCGCCACCGCTTCCTGGGAGAGAAGGAGGGGCGGCGTCCCGGCCGGCGGCGCTGCCGGCTGCCACGGGGCGTGGCGCTCGCGGGCTCGCGCGAAAACCCGCGGCAGATCGAGACCGGCGAGCGAGCGCGCCGCGGCGTGCGCCGAGCCGGCGCCGGGGCCGCGGCCGCAGCTCACCTGGAGGGTCGCCGCGGTGGCGCGCGCGGCGCGGCGGAGGCCGCCGCTCCCCACGACTGCCACCCGCCCCTCCATCCAGGCGAGCCAGGCCAGCTCGCCTTTGCCCACCAGCCGGTGGACGCGGTCGCGCGCCCAGGGTCCGGCCAGGCGGGCGAGCTCGGGGTCGAAGAGCGGCGAGCTACCGACGGGGATGACGGCGGGCCCCGCCGGCTCCGCCGCGGCGGCGGCCGGGGGCATCGCGCCGCTGCCCGCGGCCGCCGCGGCCGGCGTCATCCGCGCGTGCGCCAGCGCCTGCCGCACCGCCGCGTCGAGGTCGGAGAGGCCGGCGGCGCCGGTACGGTGGAGCCCGGTCCGGCCGCGCTCGCGCACCCGCACGAAGACCGTGCGCTCGCGCCGCTCGAAGGTGTCGCGGCGGCGCTTGCCGTTGCTCTCGAGGTGGCGCACCGCCTCGACCCAGGCCAGCTCGGTGGAGTCGGCGGGCGAGCCCTCGACCACCCGTTCGAGGCGGTCCACCATCTCGTCGAGCGGCGCGAGCTCCGGGGCGGGCACCGAGCGAGTGTAGCAGCGGCGCCGCGCGCCGCCGGATGGCTTATCCTTTGCACCTTGAGCGCACCACGATGCCGTCCGTCCACCGCGGAAACGCCGTGAAATCAATAGTTATGCTCTGCGCGATGGGACTCGCCGGGGTCGCCGCCGCCACCGCCGAGGACGGCGCCGACCTCATCTTGGAACACGGCGTCTTCTATCCCGTCGAGCCGCCGGGCCGGGTCGAGGGGAGCCTGGCGGTGCGCGGCGGGCGGATCGCCTACCTCGGGCCGGACGCCGGCGCCGCGCCGTTGCGCGGACCGGCGACCCGCGTCGTCGACCTGGCGGGGCGGGCCGTGACTCCCGGGCTGATCGACGCCCATTCCCACCTCGCGGGGCTCGGTGCCCGCCTGGCGCAGGTGGACCTCGCCGGCGCCCCGACCTACGACGAGGTGGTCCGGCGGGTGCGCGCGGCGGCCGCCGCGACGCCGGCCGGCGGCTGGGTGCGCGGCCGCGGCTGGGACCAGAACCTCTGGCCCGAAAAGGACTTCCCCAATCACGCCGCCCTCTCGGCCGCGGTCCCCGAGCACCCGGTCTGGCTGACCCGCGTCGACGGCCACGCCGCCCTCCTCAACGCGCGCGCGCTGGAGCTGCTGGGGATCGGCGCCGCCACGGCCGACCCGGCGGGCGGGCGCATCCTGCGCGACGCCGCCGGCCAGCCGACCGGCGTGCTGATCGACAACGCGATGGACCTCGCCGCCGGGCGCCTACCGGTGCCCTCGCCGGCCCAGCTCGCCGACGCGCTCGCGGCGGCCGCCCGCCACTGCCTCGAGCGCGGGCTCACCACCGTCACCGACATGGGCGTGAGTCAGCCGGTCTACGAGGCCTACGCCGGCCTCCGCCGCGAGGGGCGCCTGCCGCTGCGCGCCGCGCTCTTCCTGACCGACGACGACGCCCTCCTCGCGCGCTGGTTCGAGCGCGGCCCTGAGCTGGACCCCGAGGCGCGGCTCCAGGTGCGCGGCGTCAAGCTCTACGCCGACGGCGCGCTCGGCAGCCGCGGCGCGGCGCTCGTCGAGCCCTACGCCGACGACCCCGGCAACCTCGGGCTCCTGGTGACGCCCGGCGAGCGCCTCGAGGAGGTCGCGCGCCGCGCCCTCCACCACGGCTTCCAGGTCGGGGTGCACGCGATCGGCGACCGCGGCGCGCTGGTGGCGCTCGACGCCCTCGAGCGCGCCGGCGGCGGCGCCCGTCCCGAGGCGCGGCTGCGGCTCGAACACGCGCAGGTGCTGCGCCTCCAGGACATCGAGCGGCTGGCGCGGTTGGGGGTCCTCGCCTCGATGCAGCCCACCCATGCCACCTCCGACATGCCCTGGGCCGAAGCGCGCGTCGGGCCGCGGCGCCTGGCCGGCGCCTACGCCTGGCGGAAAGTGCTCGACGCCGGCGGCCGCCTGGCGCTGGGCAGCGACTTCCCGGTCGAGGCCGCCGATCCGCTCCTCGGGCTCTACGCCGCGGTCACCCGCCAGGACCTCCAGGGGCAGCCGGCCGACGGCTGGCTCCCCGCCGAGCGGCTGACCCGCGAGGAGGCGCTGCGCGGCTTCACGCTCGACGCCGCCTACTCGCTCTTCCTCGACGGCGAGGTGGGGTCGCTGGCGGTGGGCAAGCGCGCCGACCTCGTGGTCTTCGGTGCCGACCCGATGCGCGTCCCGGCGCCGGAGATCCCGCGCGTGCCGGTCGATCTCGTGCTGGTGGACGGCGCGGTGGCGTTCGCGCGCCAGGGGGCGCCGTGAAGCGGGCGGCGTGCCTGGCGCTCGCCGTCCTCCTCCTCGCCGCCGCCCCGGCGGCGGCCGCCGACCCGTTCGCGCGCTCGCGGCGCGAGATGGTCGAGCAGCAAATCCGCTCCCGCGGCATCGTACAGCCGGACGTGCTGCGCGCCATGGAGCAGGTGCCGCGCCACCTCTTCGCGCCGCGGCCGCTCCAGGAGCAGGCCTACGCCGACGAGGCGCTGGCGGTGGGCGCCGGGCGGAGCATCTATCAGCCCTACATCGTGGCGGTGATGACCGAGCTGCTCGAGCTCGACCGCAACGACAAGGTGCTGGAGGTGGGGACCGGCTCGGGCTACCACGCCGCGGTGCTGTCGCGCATCGCGCGCCAGGTCTACTCGATCGAGATCGACGCCGGCGTGGCGCAGCAGGCGATCCGCCGGCTCGGCGAGCTCGGCTACCGCAACGTCGAGGTGCGGGTCGGGGACGGCTACCAGGGGTGGCAGGCCTGGGCGCCCTACGACGCCATCCTCCTCTCCGCCGCGCCGCCGCGCATCCCGCAGCCGCTCCTCGACCAGCTCCGCGTCGGCGGCAAGATGGTGGCGCCGATCGGGGAGTTCTTCCAGGACCTGCTGGTCATCACCAAGACCGCCGACGGCCTGGAGAAGCGGAGCGTCATCCCGGTCGTGCTCTCGCCGATGCGGGGCAAGGTGCGCGATGTGCATCGGCCCCGCCGCTAGGCGGCGGGCGCGGCGGACGGCCGGCGCCCTGGCCGCTCTCCTGGCGGTGGGAGCGGGGTGCGCGATGGCGGCGAACGACGATCCCAGCGCAATGGCCCGCCGGCGAATGGTCGAGGAGCAGATCCGCTGGCGCGGCATCACCGACGCGCGCCTCCTGGCGGTGCTGGCGGAGGTGCCGCGCCATCTCTTCGTGCCCGAGGCGGAACGGCCCGCGGCCTACGGCGACTACCCGCTGCCGATCGGTGCCGGGCAGACGATCTCGCAGCCCTACATCGTCGCCCTGATGACCTCGCTGCTCGACTTGCAGCCCGGCGCCAGGGTGCTGGAGATCGGCACCGGCTCCGGCTACCAGGCCGCCGTCCTGTCGCGCCTGGCGCGCGAGGTCTATTCGATCGAGATCGTGCCGGAGCTGGGGGAGCGGGCGCGGAAGACGCTCGGCGAGCTCGGCTACGACAACGTCCAGGTGCGGATCGGCGACGGCTACCGCGGCTGGCCCGAGGCCGCCCCCTTCGACGCCGTCCTCCTCACCGCCGCCCCCACCGACGTGCCGCAGCCGCTCCTCGACCAGTTGAAGACCGGCGGCAAGATGGTGCTGCCGATCGGCCGCTGGTGGCAGGAGCTGGTGGTGCTGACCAAGACCCCGAAAGGCATCGTGCGCGAGGAGGTCGCGCCGGTCCGCTTCGTCCCGATGACCGGCGAGGCCGAGGGTGGGCCGCCGGCGGAAATTCCTTAGCCGCCGCCGCTGCAGTCGCGCCGGGCGTCCGCCGCCGCCAGCGCCAGACGCTCCCGCTCGCCGCCGTCCGGCGCCGCGGCGGCGGCTTCGGCGAAGGCGTCGGCGGCCTCGGCGCAGCGCCCCTGGGCCTGGAGGGCGCGCGCCAAGGTGTCGAGCGGCAGATGGCGGTCGGCGCCGCCGGCGGCCAGCGCGCGCCGCGCCAGCTCCTCGGCCTCTTCCTCCCGCCCTTCCTGCGCGAGCAGCAGCCAGGCGAGGTTGTTGAGGGCGTCGCCGCTCCCCGGATCGAGCGCCAGCGCCTGGCGGTAGGCCGCTTCGGCCAGCGCCGGCTGCTTGCGGGCGGCCTCGGCGTTGCCCAGGTTGGTCCACACCAGCGCCGAGGGCGCCTCGTCGAGCAGCTTGCGGTAGAGCGCCACCGCCTCCTCGACTCGCCCC
>DASWHY010000219.1:0-5404 GCA_036397955.1 Thermoanaerobaculia bacterium
GGTGCTTGCGAAGGTGCGCGAGATCCTCGCCGGGCCCGATTGAATTCCCCCGGAAGCCCCGCTAGTCTCCACGCATCACTCTGACGAGGCAGACCACCGGCTGATGCCGGAGCCCCAGCCGCCGATCGTCGGCGCCACGCTCACCCACTATCGCCTCGCGAACCGGCTCGGCGCCGGCGGCATGGGCGAGGTCTATGCCGCGGAGGACACCAAGCTCGGGCGCCGGATCGCTCTGAAGATCCTGCAGCCCGACCTCGCCGGCGACCCGCTGCGGCTCGAGAGGTTCCGCCGGGAGGCCCGGGCCGTGGCCGCCCTCAACCACCCCAACATCGTCACCATCCATTCGGTCGAAGAGGACCGCGGGATCCACTTTCTCACCATGGAGCTGGTGGAAGGGGAGACGCTGCGACAGCGGCTGCGCCGGGGCGGTCTGGCGCTCGCCGAGCTCTTGGAGCTGGCGGTGCCGCTCGCCGACGCGGTCGGAGCGGCGCACGAGCGCGGCATCACCCACCGCGACCTCAAGCCGGAGAACGTGATGGTGACCCGGGACGGCCGGGTAAAGGTGCTCGACTTCGGCCTCGCGCGGCTCCGCGAACGCGCGGTCGCGGTCGACAGCCAGGCCGTGACCTTCCTCACCGAGGCGGGAACGGTGATGGGGACCGCCGCCTACCTCTCACCCGAGCAGGCGATGGGGCGGGAGGTGGACGCCCGCTCCGACATCTTTTCGCTGGGCATCGTGCTCTTCGAGATGGCGACCGGCAGGCACCCGTTCGCCGGGGCTTCCGCGGCGGAGATCATCTCGGCGATCCTGCGGGACAAGCCGGCACCGGTGACCGAGCGCAACGCCGCGCTCCCTGACCCCCTCGGCCGGATCATCGGCCGCTGCCTGGAGAAGAACCCCGAGCACCGCTATCAGAGCGCCAAGGATCTTCGCAACGACCTGCGGGACCTCGGACGCGAGCTGGACGCGGCGGAGCTCCTCGGCACCCGCAGCGCGGAGGCCGCGCCGGCGCGGCGCCCCCGCTGGCTGCTGCCCGTGCTGCCGGCGCTTCTGGCCCTGGTCCTGGGAGCGGGCTGGTGGCTGTTGAGCCACCGCCCGGAGGGCGTCCGCGCGGCGCCCGCCGGGCCGGCGGGTGCGCCGGACCGCGCCGCCGTCGCGGTGCTGTACTTCCAGAACCTCACCGGAGACCCGAAGCTCGACTGGCTCCGCACCGGCCTCACCGAGATGCTGGTCATCGACCTCTCCCAGTCCCCCGGCTTGGAGGTCTTGAGCACCGGGCGCCTCTATCAGATCCTCAAGAAGCACGACGCCCTCGATCGAGCGCTGCTGTCCTTCGAGGCCATGCGGGCGGTAGCCGAGGAGGCCGCCGCGGAGGCGGTGGTGAGGGGCAGCTTCGCGCGGGTCGGCGAGAGCTATCGCCTCGCGGTCACGGTCGAGGATCCGACGGACGGCAGGATCGTCGCCTCCGAGCGCGTCGAAGGACGCGGCGCCGAGAGTCTCTTCACCCTGGTGGACCAGCTCTCCGCGGCGATCCGACGTAGCTACGAGATCCGCGCCCTGCCCGAGCTGCCGGAGACGGTGGCGGCGGTGACCACCTCCTCGGTCGAGGCCTGGCGTGATTACTCGGAGGCGAACCGGCTGGCCTTCGAGTCGAAGCGGCGGGAGGCGATCACGGTGCTGGAGAGGGCGGTCCGGAGCGATCCCTCCTTCGCGCTCGCCCACGCCAGCCTGGGGCGCCTGTACGAGGGCGTCGGCAACACCGCCCTCTCCCGGCACCACACCGAGCAGGCGATCGCCCACGCCGAGCGGCTGCCCCTCGACCAGCGCCATGAAATCGAGGGTGTCTATTACGGTGCGCGATGGGCGACCAAGGACCGCGCCATCGCCGCCTACAAGCAGGCCCTGAAGGTCTACCCCGACCGCGAGTCGCTGCGCAACAACCTGGCGCTTCTCTACGCCGAGCGGGAGCTCTACCCGCAAGCCATCGAGGAGTACGAGCGGCTCATCCGCGAGGGGACGACCTACCCCGGGACCTACACCGCCGCCGCCAACGCCTACGCCGCGCTCGGCCGGTTCGACGAGGGGTACCGGCTGCTGCGGGAGTTCGCCGGTCGCGCTCCCGACAACTGGTTCGTCCAGCTCGTGCTGGGCTGGCACCTGACCGAGTGGGGCAAGCTCGACCGGGCGGTGGCGGCATTCGATCGGGCCGCGGAGCTGCGACCGGGGGAGCTGTTCGTCGACTACGGCCGCTGGCGGCTGGCCGTCCTGCGCGAAGACTGGCCGGCGGCGGCTCGCCACGCGGCGGCGATGACGGCCGCCGACGACCCGTTCGGTCACTGGCGGGGAGCGGCGTCGGAGGCGCGCAATCTGCTGTACCAGGGTCGATCCGGCGCGGCGCTCGCGCGGCTGGACGGCGTCGTCACAGCCTACGGGAAACCGGACGTCTCGAGCGCGCTCGGGCGCTGCTGGAAGGCGGAGCTGCTGCTCCAGAGGGGCGAGCCCGAGCGGGCGCTGGCGGAGGCGGAGCTGGCTCGGCGGGAGGGCCGCGGCGAATGGCCGGAGCTCCGGGGGACCTTCTTCGCCGCCCAGGCCCAGCAGGCCCTCGGCCGGCCGCTCGAGGCGCGCCGCCTGCAGCAGGTGCTGGCGGAGCGGAACGCCGCCCACCCGAACCCCGTCGAGGAGCGCCAGCTCCACCACCTCGCCGGCCTCCTCGCGCTGGCGCGCGGCGAGGCGGCGACCGCGGTCGAGGCCCTCGGCCGGGCCGCCGCGCTCCTGCCGCCCAAAGGCGTCGAGGTGCACTGGCACGTGTACCCCGACCACGTCCCGATCTGGACCGCGCTGGGCGAGGCCGAGCTGGCCGCCGGGCGGCCCGAGCGGGCACTGGACTGGTTCCAGCGGGCGGCAGCCAGCGGCTCGGAGCACCTCGAGCAGCCGGTGCCTTACGTGCGCAGCTTCTACTTCCTCGGCCGCATCCGCCAGCAGCGCGGTGAGACCGAGGAGGCCCGGCGCAGCTTCGCGCGCTTCCGCGCCTTCTGGGCCGCCGGCGACCTCGACCGCAACCGGATGGCCGCGGTGCCGGCGGCGGTGCGCCAACCGGCGCCCGGCGCGGAGACTGTCTCTCCCTAGCCGCCCGGCAAACTCACTCCAGACAGGAGATCGCCAGGTCGCTCGAGCCGTCCGACCCGAAGACGCCCCCTTCATCCAACCAGGTCCCCAGGTGGGCGACACCCTGGTCGTGCGGCACCAGCACCAGCGCCTCGTCCATTTTCGGCATCATGCAGTCCGGGTCTTCCATGGTGAACGAAATGTGGTAGTAGCGACCCGTGCCGGTGCCGGAGCGCTCGCCGCGCAGGTCCACCCTCGAGGCATTGCCAGCGTTGCTGCAGTTGGTGGCGTCCGGACTGTGATTGGCACCGCCGGAGCCGACCTCGTCCACCGCTTCGTCCTGACGAACATCGTCGATCGTCACGTCGCACTCGTCTCCGTCGTTGTTACTGGCGGAGACGGTGATCGTGGCGAACTTGTGGTTCGGCGGCCAGAGCACGCTATCCGCCGAGGTGTCGCTCCAGGTGTGGCGGCCCTGGCGCGGGCCGACAACGTCAGCTTCGCACGTGTTCTCGCAGAGCTGGGCCTGGGCGATGCCGGCGCCCCAGGCGGACCCGATGACGAGCGCGAGGCCGGTAACGATTCTCCTTGTGTCCATTGTCATCCCCCTTTCGATCGGTGGTCCACGGCACCATCTCGATAGACGAAAGGAGCGTAGGTCCTTGACCTTCCGGCGCCCATGAGGGATTCACCTCAGGCTGCATCGGGAAAAGCCCTCATGCGATGCCAACACGAGTTCATCAGAATGTAAGAGTGTAGGTAGTCGCGCTGGAGGAAGCGCTCGAAGTGCTGGGAGTCGCGCGGCTGGACGGCGTCCTCGCCGCGCGCGAGCGCGAGGAGGCGGCGTCGGCCGGGCCGCCGGCGACCTCAACCGCAACCGCATGGCCGCGGTGCCGGCGGCGGCGCGCCAACCTGCGCCCGGCGCGAAGACCGCTTCTCCCTAGCCGCCCGGGGGTTGCGGGTCGGGGACCGGTCGCTCCTCGTCCGCACCGAGCATCTCGACGATGGCCCGGAAGTTGCCGGAGCGCACGGCGCTCTTCTCGTTCTCGGAGAGGCCGGCCGCGGACATGGCGGCCTCCGGGTCTGCCCTGTAGGCCTTCAGCGTCGCCGGGTTCGTTGCGAGATCGGCGATGAAGCGGCCGAGGCGATTGTCGTCGCTCATGTTTCCCTCCTCGGGGCCGAAGGCCCCGTTCACCCGATTGGAACGCCGTGTTCAGTCGAGGGCGGCCAAGCTATGCCGCCTCGCGGCCAGTGTCAATGCGAGCGGTGGAGCCGGCGCCGCCCGGCTCGCCCACCCCCGCCTTCGCCGCGAAGTGCTCGAGCAGATAACGATGGATGAACATGTAGCCGCCGCCCACCTTCTGCAGGAAACCGAGCTCCTCGGCGGCGTAGTCGAGGAAGCGCGACAGCCGCAGCGGCAAGCGGCGCTGCGCGGAGAGGATCAGGCGCAGGACCCAGTGGTAGATCACGTCGGCGCCGCCGTACCAGAGACCGGCGTAGAGGGCCGCGCCGAGCGCTGCGACGAGGCCGAAGAAGACGCCGTAGAGCGCCCCGAGAGCCGGACCCACTCCTGCCTGAGAGCTCACCCAGCGCCCGAACGCGTACCCGCCGGCGGTGCCGGCGAGGCCGAAGGCCAGGCCCACGAGGCCGCCGCCCACGAAGGCGTTGCGCAGCGACAGCCGGATGCCCTGGTTGGGCACGGTCTTGAGCGCCACGACACGGCTCTGGAGCCCGCTGAAGACGGTGCCGGCGAGCGCGCCCACCAGCGCCGCCGCCAACCACATGAACCAGGGGAGACCGAGGGAGATCGAGAACGTGCGTGTGCCGGCACCGAACAGCACGAGGCCGCCCAGCAGGGCGCTGCACCCCAGCCCGCAACCCAGACCCGCGGTCCCGCCGCGGCGGAGCGCCTTGCCGACGCCGGCTCGTGCCCAGAGGTTGACGGCGGCCCCGACGACGGCGCCCACCGTCGCGAGCAGCAGCATCAGGAACAGCCAGAGCATGAGGTATGGCCCCGCTTTCAGCAGCAGAGCGACCGCCAATCCGGCGAGCAGCCCGATCAGGCTTCCCTTGCCGACGCCGCTCCAGGACCAGCGCAGGGTCTCCACCGTCTGGATCTCTCGCGTCCCGCTCTGGCGGGCGGCCCTCGACCCCCAGAGCGGCGCGGCCACCACGGCGAAGGTCGGGCCGAGGAAGAACGCGGCCAGCACTCCTATGATCGGCGCGATCGCCACGTCGCCGCCTTCGTCGAACAGGATGAAGGCGGTGAAAAGGCCCCCGGCGACGACGACGGTGAAG
>DASWHY010000220.1:0-4797 GCA_036397955.1 Thermoanaerobaculia bacterium
AGCGGCACCTCGACCGGCGTCCCCGTCATCGGCTGCACCTGCTCCGTCTGCACCTCCGACAACCCCCGCAACAAACGCTGGCGCGCCGGCCTCCGCCTGGAGCTAGAGCGCGGCGTCGCCCTCGTCGACACCCCCACCGACTTCCGCGCGCAAGCCCTCCGCTACGGCGTCCACCGCGTCGACGCCGTCCTCTTCACCCACGCCCACGCCGACCACGTCTTCGGCCTCGACGACCTCCGCATCTTCAACTTCCGCCAGCGCACCGCCATCCGCTGCTACGCCTCCGCCCCCACCCTCGCCATGCTCCGCCGCTACTTCGCCTACGCCTTCGAAGACGGCCAGGAAGGCGGCGGCAAGCCCATGCTCGACCTCGTCGAAGTGCGCGAGCCCTTCGACCTCCTGGGGCGCCGCATCGTGCCCGTCCCCGTCTGGCACGGCGAGCTGGAGGTCTACGGCTACCGGCTCGGCGATTTCGCCTACGTCACCGACTGCAGCCGCATACCGGAAGAGAGCTTCCGGCTGCTGGAGGGGGTCCGCACCCTCGTCCTCGGCGCCCTCCGTTACCGCCCGCACCCCACCCACTTCACCGTCGAGGAGGCGATCCAGGCGGCGGCGCGGATCGGCGCCGAGCGGACCTTCCTGACCCACCTGACGCATGACATCGACCATGACGCGCCGGCGGTGCCGCTGCCGCCGGGCGTGGGCTTCGGCTATGACGGCCTCACCCTCGAGGTCGACTGAAGTCTTCGCAGTCCCCGCCGGCCGGGTCGCTCGCGGCCGGCTCGCCGTCCCGCCGTCCAAGAGCCTCACCAACCGCTACCTGAACCTGGCGCTCCTCGCCGGCGCGCCGGCGACGATCGAGCGGCCGCTGGAGGCCGAGGACACGCGCGCCTTCCTCGCGGCGCTCGCGGTTTGCGGATTCCAGGTAGAGAAAGGGGAGGAGGAGTGGCGGCTGACCCCGGGACCGCTTCCGGCGGCGGCGGCAATCGACTGCGGCGCCTCCGGGACGATGCTCCGGTTCCTCACCGCGGCGCTGGCCGCCCTCCCCGGCAACTGGCGCCTCGACGGCGTGCCGCGCCTGCGCGAGCGCCCGGTCGGCCCCCTGATCGAGGCGCTCCGGGCACTCGGCGCGCACATCCGCTGCGGCGAGCGCGAGGGGTACGCGCCGCTCGAGATCGAAGGCGGGACGCTGGGTGCAGGAGAAGCGCTGATCGACGCGAGCGCCTCCAGCCAGTTCCTCTCCGCGCTCCTGATGGCGGCGCTCCGCGCGTCCGGGCCGGTGACCGTCGAGGTCGCCGGGCTCACCTCCGAGCCTTACCTGGATCTGACCTTGTCCGCCATCGGGCGCTTCGGTGGATCCGTGGAACCTGTGGCAAGCCCCCGCGCTTTCGTCGTTCGCCCTGCGCCGCTTGCCGCCGGCCGCCTGCGCGTCGAAGGGGACTTCTCCGCCGCCTGCTATCCGGTCGCGGCGGCGGCGCTCACCGGCGGCGAGGTTGTCCTCGCCGGCTTGGCGCGCGACTCGGCGCAGGGGGACCGCGCGTTCTTCGATCTCCTGGCGCGGATGGGCGTAGCGGTCGAGTGGAGCGGCGAGGAGGAGGTGAGCGTGCGCGGCGCCCCCGGCGGCGCCCTCGTCGTCGCCGACGCCGACCTCGCCGCGATGCCCGACCAGGTGCCGACCGTCGCCGCCCTCGCCCCCTTCGCCCGCGGCACTACGCGCATCCGCGACGTGCCGCACCTGCGGTGGAAGGAAAGCGACCGCCTGCGCGCCATGGCCAGCCAGCTCGCGGCGGCGGGCGTGCCGGTGGAGGAGCGCGCGGACGGCCTGACGATCCCGGGCATCTGGACCGGGCGATCGCCGGCCGACCTCCCCTCGGCGCCGGTGGCGATCGACCCGCACGGCGACCACCGGATCGCCATGAGCATGGCGCTCGTCGGCCTCCGCCGGCCCGGCATCGCCATCGCCGACCCGCACGTCGTCGCCAAGTCCTATCCCGGCTTCTGGCGCGACCTCGCGGCGCTGCTCGTTGCCGCTGAGGGCAACTGAATGCCCGAACCCGCTCGCCGCGCGGCGCAAACCGCTGATTCCGCGCGGCGCCCGCGCTTGACGGCGTTTTCGCACTGGCGTAGAGAAGCGCGCGAAAACCACCGTCCGATGAGCGTCCACGAGCCCGCCGTCGAGCTGCGGCACCCGTCGCTGGTGCCGGCGCGGGGCGCGCTGCCGCTCGCCGACGCCCGCCTCACCGACCGCGAGCGGTTGGCGCTCCTCCTCCAGGGGGCGGCCCTGCTCGCCCACCTCCGGCACGCCGGCTGGGCGCTGCATGAGGGCTGGCGCGGCGCCGCGGTCGCGCCGGACGGCCGCCTCGTCGCCGCCGGCGCCGGTCCCGGCAAGTCGCGGCGCCTGCCGCAGGAGCTGCTGCGGGAGCTGCTGGCGGCGCTCTTCGGGGCGGGGGAATCGATCGCCGGGCGTGGCGAGGCGCGGCGCGCCGCGCGCGCCTTGCTCGAGCCCTGGCGGCAGGGACTCGTGCCGCTCGGGCCCGACACGGCGGTGGCGCAGGTGCTGGAGGCGGCGCCCTTCCTCTGGGAGCCGCCCTTCGCCGAGGCCCGGCTGGCGCTCGCGGCGGAGCACGCGCAAGGCGGCGTGGCGCAGCTCTGGGTCGCCGGTCCGGCGCGCTTCCGCCGCGCCCTCCTCGCCGGCGGCCCCGACCGCGCGGCGCTCGCGGCGCTCCTCGCTTCGCCGGCCGCGCGCGCCGCCTGGGACGCAGCGGAAGGGCGCGAGCCGGCCGCCCTCGCCCGTGCCGGCCGCTCGCGCGCCGCCCTCGCCGCTTGGCGGGTACGCCCGCCGCGCTCGGCCGAGGAGCGCGGCCTCCGTCTCCGCTGCCAGGTGCGGCTCGGCCGCCTGGGGGCGGCGCGGGCCGCGCTCCGCCGCTTGGAGAGCGCGCCGCTGGCGCCGGACGAGCTCGTGGACCTGGCCGAGATCGCGTCGCGCGTCCTCGCCAACAGCGCCGAGCCGGAGCGCGTGGTGCGCTGGGTGGAGCGGGCGCTCGCCGCCGGGCGGGAGGCCGGGCCGCCGTACGCGCAGCGGGCCGAGCTGCTGGCCGCCGAGGCGGCCTGGGACCGGCGGGACGCCGCGGCGATGGACCGCCACCTGGAGGCGGCGCGCGAGGCGCTCGACGAGCCGGCCCTCGCCTGGCGCTGGCACCACGTCGCGGCGCTGCGGGAGTTCCAGCGGCCGGCGGGCGGGCCCGCCGCCGTCGCGCACCTGACGCGCGCCTTCGCCGCCCGCCGGCGGCTCGCGCCCACCGAGGCGGCCGGCCTCTGGAACGACCTCGGGCTCGGACGCGCGCAAGCCGGCGACCTGGCCGGTACGGAGCGAGCCTTCCGCCACGCGGCGCGCCTCCTGGCCGGCGGCGATGGGCCGCGCCAGACGACCCTCGCGCTCTACAACCTCGCGGAAGTTCGCGTGCGGCGCGGGCGGCTCGCCGGCGTGCGCGAGGTGCTCGAGCGCTCGACGGCGGCGAACCGCCTCGCCGGCAACCTTCGCGGCCTCACCCACGACACCGAGCTGTGGGTGCGCCTCGAGCTGGCCCAGGGGCGGCCGGCCGCGGCGCTCGCTCTCTGCCGCGGGCAGCTCGCCGAGCTAGACCGGCAGGGGTCGGACTGGCGGCGCGCCGAGCTGCGGGTGCTGGCGGCGCGCGCCCTCGGCTGGCTCGGCCGGGCCGACGAGGCCGCGGCCGAGCTGGCGGAGACCACCGCCGAGGCCCGTGCCGAGCTCGAGCCGGAGGAGCGGCCGGCGCTCTGGGCGCACGCCGGCCGGCGCGAGGAGGCGTTGCGCGAGGCGGCGGGGAGCCCGCTCGCGCCGCTCTGGCAGGCGTTGCTCGAAGGGCGGGCGGTGCCGGATGCCGGCGCGCTCTCCGCGCCGGGATGGGACTCTCTCGGCGCGCTCGAGCCCTTCCGCGCCGCGCGGCTGGTCTTCGACGCCGAGCTGCTCCTCCCCGGCTGCGCGCCGCCGCACTGGGTGCGGCGCGCCGTGGCGGCGTTGCGCGAGGTGGGTGCGGGGCTGCCGGCCGAGCGGCTGGAGCGGCGGCACCCGGAGCCCTGGCGCGCGCTCGCCACGTACCTGGAGGCGCGCGACGGCGAGCGTGCCGCGGCCGGAGCGTCCTGGCCGCGCCTCCTCGCCGAGGCCGGGCATCCGGACGCCGAGCTGTGCTGGACGAGCGACGGCGACGGCGAGACGAACGTGCTGGCGGCCGGCGCCGGCGGAGCGGAAGCGCTCTCGGCCGAGGCCGGCGGCGGCCGGCTCACGTTGCGCGCGCCCGCGGTCGACGAGGTGCTGGCGGCGCTCTTCGCCCTCGCCCGCCGCGAGCTGGACGGCGACGGCCATCGTCCCGTCGCGCGCCGCACCCCGCCCTCGCCTTCCCACCTCGCCGCCGGCCGCGGCGGCATCGCCGGCCGCAGCCCCGCGCTTCTGGCGGCGGTGGCGCGCCTGGAGCGACTGGCCGCCACGACGCTCGCGGTCCTGGTGCAGGGAGAGAGCGGCACCGGCAAGGAGCTGGCGGCACGGCTCGTCCACCGCCTCTCGCCGCGCGCCCGCGCGCCCTTCGTCGCGGTCAATTGCGCCGCCCTCTCCGAGGCCCTCCTCCTCTCCGACCTCTTCGGCCACGTGCGCGGCTCCTTCACCGGCGCCGACCGCGACCGCGCCGGCGTCTTCGAGACCGCGCAGGGCGGCACCGTCTTCCTCGACGAGATCGGCGACCTGCCGCCGGCGGCGCAGGGGATGCTGCTGCGCGTGCTCCAGGA
>DASWHY010000221.1:0-6125 GCA_036397955.1 Thermoanaerobaculia bacterium
CGATCGATTCGTCCTGGTGCCAGGTGGCTTGGCTCACTTGAGCCTGGAGCGTGCTTCCCGGAAGACCTCGTCAGAAGGAATCGGCTCGACCTCGCCGCGCTCGATCTGGAGTGCCCTGGCTTCGGCCTCCTCGGCCCAAACCCGCGCTACTTCCGCGTCGTCTGTCTCCCGCCTCACCGCCCCTCCCGCCGCTCCATCAGCCCGTGCTTGCGCAGGAAGTAAGCCATGTTGCGCTCGTCGATGCCGAGGAGGCGGGCCGCCTCCCGGCGGACGCCGCGGGCGCGGCGAAGGGCCTCCTCCAGCACCTGCCGCTCGGCGGCCGAGACCGAGGCGCGGAGGTTCAGGTCCTGACCGAGGGGCAGCCCCTCCGGCGTCCGCTGCTGGAGGAGGTTGAAGGGCAGGCTCGACGGCGAGAGCTCCGCCGCTCGCTCGAGCAGCACGCCGCGCTCGATGACGTTGCGCAGCTCGCGCACGTTGCCCGGCCAGGAATAGCCCTCCATCGCCGCCAGCGCCTCGCGGTGGATGGCGCGCACCGGCTTGCCGAAGCGGGCGCTGAACTCGGCGAGAAAAGCCTCGGCGAGGAGCGGGATGTCGGCGCGCCGCTCGCGCAGCGGCGGCACGGTGATCGTCATCACGTTGACGCGGTAGAAGAGGTCGGCGCGGAAGCGGCCGGCCTCGACCTCGGCGTCGAGGTCGGCGTTGCTGGCGCAGATCAGGCGCACGTCCACCGCCGTCGGCTGGCTGTCGCCCACCCGCTCGAAGGTGCCGTCCTGGAGGACGCGCAGCACCTTCGCCTGCGCCACGGCCGGCAGCGAGTTGATCTCGTCCATGAAGAGCGTGCCGCCGTGGGCCACGCGGAAGCGCCCCTCACGGTCGGCCACCGCGCCGGTGAAGGAGCCGCGGCGGTGGCCGAAGAACTCGCTCTCGAAGAGCTCGGCCGGGATCGCCGCGCAGTTGACGCGCACGAACGGCCCCTCGGCGCGTGCGCTCTTGGCGTGGAGGAGCTTCGCCACCTCCTCCTTGCCGACACCGCTCTCGCCGAGGAGGAGGACCGAGGTGTCGACCGGCGCCGCCACGTCGGCGAGGCGCAGCACCTCGCGCCACCCCTCGGAGACGCCGAGCGCGCCGCGCCGCTCGGGCGAGGCCCCCGCCGCGCGCAGGTAGTCGAGCTCGCGCCGGAGGCTCGACTGCACGATCGCCCGCTCTACCGCCATCGCCAGCTCGTCGGGGTTCGTCGGTTTCAAGAGGTAGTCGAAGGCGCCGGCCTTGACGCACTCGACGGCCGAGTTGACCGTGCCATGGCCGGTGAGGACGACCACCGGCAGCGTCGGCTCGCTCTCGGCCAGGCGTCGCACCAGCGAGAGCCCGTCCTCGCCCGGCATCTTGAGGTCGGTGACGACGACGTCCACGCCGGCGAGCGTCGCCGGGCGGAGCGCCTCCGCCACGGAGGTGGCGGTCTTGACCTTCAGGCGGCGGCGGGAGAGCACGCTCGCCAGCGATTCGCGGACGTACGCCTCGTCGTCGACCAGGAGGACGGTGCCGAGCGCCCGGTTGTTGCCGCTGTTGCTGCTGCTCATCGACGTCCTCCACTCGCGGCGCGCGGGAAGATCGCGGGCGCCGGGTCTGCTGTCATTGCGGCCGCCAGCGGCAGCCGCACCTCGAAGAGCGCGCCGCCGCCGGGGCGGTTGGCGCCGCGGATCGCGCCGCCGTGGTCGGCCGCGATGCCGTGGCAGACGGCGAGCCCGAGGCCGCTCGACCCGCGGGTCGAGGTGAAGGGCTCGAAGAGGTGGTCCAGCACCTCGGGGGCGAGCCCCGGCCCGCGGTCGGCGACGGTCACGACGACGCTACCCTCCGCGCGCTCCGCCCGCACCTCCACCTCGCCGCCGTCGGGCTGGCCCTGGCAGGCGTTGAGGATCAGGTTCAAGAAGAGCTGCCCCAAGGTGATCCGGTTGCCGCGCACCGGCAGCTCCCCGGCGTCGCCGTCGAGCCGCACCGCGAGGCCGCGGAATGCCGGGTTGCCGCGCACGAACTCCACCGTCTCGGCGAGGACGCCGCGCAGGTCGAGCGGCGCCTTGGGCGCGCGCCCGGGGTCGGAGAAGGCGAGCACCTGGCGGACGATGGCGGCCGCCCGCGCCAGCCCCTCGCGCACCCGCGCCACCAGCGCCGGCGCCTCCGCCGTGCGCCCGTCGCGCAGGTCCTCCTCGAGCAGCGACAGGTAGTTGGACATCCCGGCCAGCGGGTTGTTGATCTCGTGCGCCATGCCGGCGGCGAGGCGCCCGACGCTCGCCAGCCGCTCGCTGTGCATGAGCCGGCGCTCCAGCTCGCGCACCCGCGCCTGCTGCTCGTTCTCGGCCTCCAGCCGCGCCGCCCGCCGCACCTGGCGAAAGGCGAGGAGGCCGAGGGCGAGGGTGAGGGTCATGACCGCGAGGTTGAGCAGCACCGTCGTGCGGTAGCGCCCGGCCAGAGTCTCGACCGACTGCACCAGCTCGCTCCCCGGCTCGCTGCGCACCAGCGTCCAGGCGATCGGTGGCGTCCAGCGCGGGTCGCGCACCGCGACGCGCGCCTCCAGCGCTTCGCCGCCGCCGCGCCCAGCCGCAGGCATGCGGCCGGTCTCCAGGCGCAGCCGCTCCCCGAAGCCCGGTGCGGCGATGGCGAGGAGGGCGTCGGGGGAGATCCAGGCCTCCAGCGTCCCGGGCGCCGCGGCCAGCGGCGTCGGCGCCCCGAGTGGCCAGCGGCCGGCGAGGAGCCGCCGGCCGGTGCCGGTGACGCGCTCGGCGAAGCTCGCCCGCGGCAGCAGGACGGGGATGCCGCCGCGGCGGCCGACCACCGCCAGCGCCTCGCCGAGGTCGCCGCGCACGACGACGCGCTCGACCTGCGGGTGCGCCTCGACGAAGAGGAGGAGAGTGCTGTCCACGTCCAGCCGCGCCCAGCGGCGCTGCGTCTCGTCCTCCTCCTGGAGGGCCGCCAGGTACTTGAGCAGCGGCGGCGACTGCGAGAGGAAGATGAAGTCGCCGCGCAGCGTGGCGAGGACCGCCTCCAGCGAGCGCGCGTGCGCCGTCGTCTGGAGCGCCAGCTCGTCGCGCGCCGCGCGGTGGGCGCTGGCGCGGGCCGAGAGGATCCCCCACACCGCCACCGCGTTGACCGTCAGGAGCACGGCCAGGAGCAGGACGGTGATGCGCAGGCCGGGGAATCCCGGGGCGCGGAGGCGGTGGACAGCACTCATACTTTCTATGGTGTCACAGAACGGCTTCCGGGAGACTCCGGGCACGCCGGGGTCGCCGCGCGCGGCCCGAAGATCAACGATCGCCTGGACTTGCGCGAACGGCCTCGCTGCCCCCGCAGGCGCGGCACGCCGCTTGCCACGTCCGCGCGCAGACCTGTCCTGACCGACAAGGAGGAGACCTCGATGGAGCTATGTCCGTATCGGTCGCGCCGCTTGCGCGCGGCCACCCTCGCCGCCGCCGCTTTGCTCGCGGCCGCCACCCCCGCCCTCGCCCTCGACCTCAACGGCTTCCTGCCGGCACGCGGCAGCGGCAGCCTGGCGTTCTCCGCCACCCGCGAGGGCTACGACGAGTTCTTCGTCGGCGAGACCAGGGTCTCCGACCCCGGTGTCGGGGAGGTGGACATCACCAGCATCGCCGTCTGGCTGCAGTGGGGGATCACCGACGACTTCGCGCTCGTCGTCAACCTGCCCTACGTCTCCGCCGACTCCGACGGCCTGGGCGGCTTCGAGGAGAGCGGCCTGCAGGACCTCACCGTCCTCGGCAAGTACCGCTTCGCCGCCATCGATAGCGGCGCGGCGCGCCACAGCTTCCTCGGGGCGCTGGGCGTGCGCACGCCGATCTCCGACTACGAGGCGAACCTGCCGGTGGACATCGGCGACGGCACGACGGACGCCCTCGCTCGCCTCCTCTACCAGTTCGAGACCGGCCGCTTCTACTTCTCGCAGCAGGTGGGCTTCGACCTGCGCGGCGACGACGCGCCGGACGGCTTCCCGCTCTACACCGAGCTGGGCCTGACGCGCGGGCGGGTGACGGTGAGCGGCTTCTACTCGAATTACATCGCCGACGACGGCACCGACATCGGCGACCCCGGCTTCACCTTCCCCAGCAACCAGGAGGAGTTCCAGCGCGGCGGGGCCAAGCTCTACGCGCGGATCGGCGACCGCCTGGGCTTTTCGCTCGTCGGCTTCACCACCTTCGACGGCCGCAACACCGGCGACCTCTCGGGGATCTCGGCGGGGATCAACGTCGAGTATTAGCTGGCAGCGAAACCTCGGGGGAGCGAGCGCATAGACTCGCCGGCGGCGTGACCTCCCCCTCCCCCACCTTCCCCGATCTCCGCGCCTTCTTCGACCAGCTCCGCCGCGACGGCGACCTCGCCGTCGTCGAGGCGGAGGTGGACGCGCGGCTGGAGGCGGCGGAGATCCACCGTCGGGTGATCGCCGCCGGCGGGCCGGCGCTCCTCTTCAACCGCGTGCGCGGCGCCGACATGCCGCTCGCCACCAACCTCTTCGGCACCGCGCGGCGCGCCGAGATGGCCTTCGGCAAGCGCCCGCTCGCACTCGTCCGCCGCCTCGCCGAGCTGGCGCCCACCCTGCTGCCGCCGACGCCGCGCAAGCTCTGGGGGGCGCGCGACCTCGGCCGCGAGGCGCTCCGCCTCGGCGCCCGCCGCCGCCGCTCCGGCCCGGTGCGCGAGGTCATCACCCGCGACGTGCGGCTCGACCGCCTGCCGGTCCTGACCTGCTGGCCCGAGGACGGCGGCCCCTTCGTCACCCTGCCGCTGGTCTACACCGAGCATCCGGACGGCCGCGGCCACAACCTCGGCGTCTACCGCCTGCAGGTCCACGACGCCGCCACGACCGGCATGCACTGGCAGATCGGCAAGGGGGGCGGCTACCACTACGCGGTCGCCGAGGCGCGCGGCGAGGCGCTGCCGGTCACCGCCTTCTTGGGCGGGCCGCCGGCGCTCATCCTCGCCGCCGTCGCGCCGCTCCCCGAGAACGTCCCCGAGCTGCTCCTCGCTTCGCTCCTCGCGGGCCGCAAGCTCGACCTCTGCCCCGGCCCCGGGCCGCACCCGCTCGTCGCCTCCGCCGAGATGGCGCTCGTCGGGAGGGTGCCCCCCGGCGCGCGCCGGCCGGAGGGGCCGTTCGGCGACCACTACGGCTACTACTCGCTGCGCCACGACTATCCGGTCTTCGAGGTGGAGCACGTGGCGCGGCGGCGCGACGCGATCTACCCGGCCACCGTCGTCGGCAAGCCCCGCCAGGAAGACTTCTACATCGGCGATCTCCTCCAGGAGCTGCTCTCGCCGCTCTTCCCGCTGGTCATGCCCTCGGTCGAGGCGCTCTGGTCGTACGGCGAGACCGGCTACCACTCACTCGCCGCGGCGGTCGTCAAGCAGCGCTACCCGCGCGAGGCGCTCGCCGCCGCCTTCCGCATCCTGGGCGAGGGGCAGCTCTCGCTGACCAAGTTCCTGCTCCTGACCGACCGGCCGGTCGACCTGCGCGACTTCCGCGCCACCCTCGAGCACCTGCTGGCGCGCACCCGCCCTGAGACCGACCTCTACGTCTTCGCCCACACTTCGATGGACACCCTCGACTACACCGGCCCGGAACCGAACCGCGGCTCGAAGGGGGTCTGGCTAGGGCTGGGTGAGACGGTGCGGGAGCTGCCGCGGGAGTTCCGGCCGGCGGTGCCGCCGCCGCCCGAGGTGACCGACGTGCGGGTCTTCTGCGGCGGCTGCCTGGTCGTCGGCACCCTCCTCCCCTTCGCCACCGACCCGGGCGCCGCCTCCCGCCTCGCCGCGCACCCGGCCTTCGCCGGCTGGCCGCTCCTCGTCCTGACCGACGAGCCGCGCCGCGCCGCCGCCTCGCCGATCAACTTCCTGTGGACGACCTTCACCCGCTTCGAGCCGGCCGCCGACGTCCACGCGGCGCGCGTCGAGCTGCGCGGCAACCACGTCGCCTACACGCCGCCGGTCCTGCTCGACGCGCGCCTGAAGCCCTGGTTCCCGCGCGAGCTCTCCGCCGACCCCGACACCGCCGCCCTGGTCACCCGCCGCTGGCGCGACTACTTCCCCGCCGGCGGCGTCGAGATGGGTGACGCCGAGTCCGCCCATCTCGA
>DASWHY010000222.1:0-3554 GCA_036397955.1 Thermoanaerobaculia bacterium
CAGCAGAGCGCCGAGGCGCGCGGCAAGCCGTTCAACGCCACGATCGGCCAGATCACCGACGGCCACGGCCGCGCCGTGCCGCTGCCGGCGATGGCGGCGGTCACGGAGCTGAACGAGGCCGAGCGGAGCCGCGCCTTCCTCTACTCGCCGGTCGAGGGCTTCCCCGAGCTGCGCCGGCGCTGGCGCGAGCGGCAGCGGCGCGGCGTGCCGGAAGGGGTGCCCTCCACGCTGCCGCTGGTGACGGCCGGCAGGGTGCAGGCGCTGGCGATCGCGGCGGAGCTGTTCGCGGGGGAGGGAACGGCGGTGGCGCTGCCGCCGGAGGCGGCGGCGGACTACACGGCGACGTTCACGCTGCGCACGGGCGCGCGGCGGGTGGGGCTGGAAGAGCTGGGTGGGCCGCCGGAGGGCGAGCCGACGCTGGTCGTGCTGGACCGGGAAGGCGGTGCCGACCCGAACCTGCTCCTCGCGCAGCTCATCCTCATTGCGGTGTGGCGGCCGCTCGCGGTCCTAGTGGACGACGGCTGCGGCGAGCCCTCGCCGTCACTCTTCTGGCGGCTCGTCGCCCTCCACCCGAATCTTTTCCCGATCAAGGTCGACGCTCCCGAAGAAGCCGAAGGCGTCGGCTTCCTCACCTTCCCCTTCCCGCCCGATAGCGACCTCGCCCTCGCCATCGAAAGCAAGGCCAAGACCCTTCTCCGCGCCCTCATCGGCTCCCCGCCCGCCTTCGCCCAGGCCCTCCTGCTCCACGCGCTGGAAGCCACCGCCGCCGCTACCTGAGCCAGTCCTCCAGCCGCACCCTCTCGTCGGTCGCCGCGTCGCGGTACTTGACGATCACCGGCGTCGCCAGCGACAGCCCCCACTCCCGGCCGGCGCCGCGGGTGACGGCGCGTGCTCCTGGGACCACCACTGCCTCTTCCGGGATCACCAGGGGCTCGCTCTCGCTCGCGCGGTGGATCGTCTCGCGGACCAGGTCGTAGACCGGGGTCGAGCGGGTGAGCACCACGCCCGCCGCCAGCACCGCGCGGCGCTTGACCACCGTCCCCTCGTAGACGCCGCAGTTGCCGCCCACCAGTACGTCGTCCTCGACGATCACCGGCAGCGCGCCGACCGGCTCGATCACGCCGCCCAATTGCGCCGCTGCCGACAGATGCACGCGCTTGCCGACCTGCGCGCAGCTCCCGACCAGCGCGTGCGAATCGATCAGTGTGCCGTCGTCCACCCAGGCGCCGACGTTGACGTACATCGGCGGCATGCAGGTCACCCCGCGCCCGAGGTAACAGCCGTCGCGGATCGCCGAGCCGCCGGGCACCAGGCGCACGCCGTCGCCGGGCGCCAGCTCGCGCGGCGGGTAGGTGTCCTTGTCGAAGAAGGGGAGGTGGGGGCCGCCGGGGGGGCCGACCGTCATGTCCACGATCGCCCCCATGCGGAAGCCGAGGAGGATGCCGCGCTTGACCCAGGGGTTGGCGCGCCAGCCGGTGGGGGAGCCGGGGTCGGGCTCGGCGGCGCGCGCTTCGCCCCGGTTGAGCGCCTCCTTGAAGCGGGCGAAGAGGGCGCGGTCCTCGGCGGTGTAGGTCGGGGGCTCGGCGAAGAGGCGGTCGATGGCGTCCGCCAGCTCCGCGAGCGCTTCCGCGCTCACGTCGCGGCGGCCGCCTCGGCGGCGGGCTCTGGCACTGCGATCCCCGTGCCGGCGCCGGCCTCGTCGCCCTCGCCCGGCAGCAGACCGAGCCCGACGAGCGCCGCGCGGACCTTCTCGAGGCTCGCCGGCCTGGGTGGCACGAGCGGCAGGCGGAAGACGGGCTCGAGAAGGCCCATGAGCCCGAGCGCGGCCTTGACCGGGCCGGGGTTCGCCTCGACGAAGTTGACCTCCATCAGCTCGAAGAGGTGGCGATGGACCTCGCGCGCCGCGGCGAAGTCGCCGTCGAGGGCCAGAGCGCAGAGGCGCGCCATGGCGTAGGGGGCCTCGTTCGAGGCGACGGAGATCAGCCCGACGCCGCCGAGCGCGATCAGCGGCAGGGTCAGCGCGTCGTCGCCGGAGAGCACCGCGAACTCCTCGGGCAGGGTCTGGCAGATCGCCGCCATCTGCGCGATGTTGCCCGACGCCTCCTTGACCGCCACCACGCGGTCGATCTCCGCCAGCCGCCGCAGCGTCGCGGGATCGACGTTGAGGCCGGTGCGGCCGGGAACGTTGTAGACCACGATCGGCAGCGGCGTGGCGGCGGCGATCGCCGCGTAGTGCTGGAAGAGGCCCTCCGGCGTCGGCTTGTTGTAGTACGGCGTCACCACCAGCAGGCCGTCGGCGCCGAGCGCCGCCAGCTCCTTCGCCAGCCCCACCACCTCGCGCGTGTCGTTGCCGCCCGAGCCGGCGAGCACCGGCACCTTGCCGCTCGCCTCCTCCAGCGTGATCTCGACCGCGCGCAGGTGCTCGCCGCGGCTGAGCGTCGGGTTCTCGCCGGTCGTGCCGCAGGGGACGAGGAAATGGATGCCGCCCTCGATCTGCCGCCGCACCAACCGGCGGAGCGCCTCCTCGTCGAGCGCGAGGTCGCGGCGGAAGGGGGTGACGAGGGCGGTGCCGCAGCCTCGGAACGTGTGCGTGCTCATCCGTTCAGACCTCTCTCCAGATTTCGCGGAACTCGAAGACGCCCTTTTTCCCGACCACCCAGCGGGCGGCGCGCAGGGCGCCGTGGGCGAAGCCCGCGCGGCTGCGGGCGGTGTGCTGGAGGGTGATGGTATCAGCCTCGGAATCGAAGCCCATGAGGTGCGTGCCGGGCACCGCACCGGCGCGGTTCGAGGCCACGTCCACCGGCCGCGCGTAGTTCGCGCGCTCGAGCACCCGCAGCAGCTCCTTGAGGGTGCCGGACGGCGCGTCGCGCTTGGCGGCGTGGTGGATCTCGTAAGCCCACGCACCATAAGCCGCCTCGTCCGCGAGGAGCCGCCCCGCGGCATCGACGATGCCGTAGAAGACCTGCACGCCGACCGAGAAGTTGGCGCCGTGGACGAGTCCCACGCCACGCCGCTCGACCGCCGCCCGCACCCGCGGCAGCGCCTCCCCCCAGCCGGTCGTGCCGATGACCAGGTCCAGGCCGAGTTCCGCGAGCCGCTCGGCGTTCTCCGCCACGGCGGCGGCGACCGAGAAGTCGATCGCCACCTCGGCACCGGCGAGGCGCTCGGCGGTGATCGCCGCCGCGCCGCCGTCGGAACCGGAGATGCGGGCCACCACTTCGCAGCCGTGCTGCGGCGCGAGCTGCTCGACGAGCCGGCCCATCTTGCCGTAGCCGACGAGGGCGAGGCGCGTGGCGCTCAAGGCACCGCCTCTCCCGCCGGGCCGGCGAAAAGCTCCTGGTGAAGACGGGTGACGAGGCGCGCGACGTCTTCCTCCTCGGCGAGGATGCGGACTGCGGCGCAGGCCGTGCCGTCCGCCACCAGACGGGCGTCTGCCGCGCCGGCGGCGGCGGCGGCGTCGAGCGTCGCGGCGGCGAGCGCGCCGCCGTCGGTCAGGTCCTCCGACACGAGCGAGACCACCGGCCGCCCCGCGAGCACCTCCACCCGCGCCACCT
>DASWHY010000223.1:0-3995 GCA_036397955.1 Thermoanaerobaculia bacterium
GCCGCGACGATCTCGGAGACCGTCCGCCGCAGCTCGCCGAAGCGGCCGGCGAGGGAAGCGTCGAGGCGCGCGCGGTCGGGCTCCGCCGTCACCGCTTCCGCCTCGCGGGCGTGGTGCTCGCGCAGCTCGTCCACCATCTCGTGGGCCTGCCCGAGGTCGCCGCGCGCCGCGGCGTCGCCGATCTCCAGCAGCCGGCGCGTGGTCTTGCCCATCGCCGAGACCACCACCACCGGCCGCCGCCCGAGGCGTGCCCGCACGATCCCCACCACCCGCTCGATGGCCGGCGCCGCCTCCACCGAGCTGCCGCCGAACTTCATGACGATCACTGGGAAACCTCTGGCACCGGCGAGGCCGCTCCCGCCGACCGTGATGGCGCCTGGCGCTGCCCAGACGCCCGGTCTACTGCACTGACTTCGATACCCCCTCCCTGGCCCTCCCCCGCTGCGCGGGGGAGGGAAGTCCTCGCGCGCGCGACCATCAGTCCAGGAGTCCTTCGCTCATCATCAGCTCGGCGTTCAGCACCGCGGCGCCGGCGGCGCCGCGCAGGACGTTGTGCGAGAGGGCGACGAACTTGTAGCCCAGGACCGGGCACTCGCGCACCCGCCCGACGGCGGTGGCCATGCCGTTCTCGAGCCCGGCGTCGCGGCGTGGCTGCGGGCGATCGGGGGCGTCGAGCAGGTGGATGGGCCGTGCCGGCGCCGAGGGCAGCCGCCGCTCCTGCGGCAGGCCGCGGAAGGAGCAGAGGGCGGCGCGCACGGCTTCGAGCGGCGGCCTCTCCTCCAGCTCGATACTCGCCGTCACCAGGTGGCCGTCGAGCGACGGCACCCGGTTGCAGTGCGCCGAGACGGTCACCGGGAAGGGCCGCACGCGGTCGCCGTCGAGGCTGCCGAGGATCTTCTGCGTCTCGGGCTCGAGCTTCTCCTCCTCGCCGCGGATGAAGGGGATGACGTTGCCGAGCGCATCGAGGGACGGCACCCCGGGGTAGCCGGCGCCGGAGACGGCCTGGAAGGTCGTCGCCACGACCCGCCGCAGCCCGAAGCGCGCCAGCGGCGCCAGCGCCATCACCAGCACCACCGCGGCGCAGTTGGGGTTGCAGACCAGCGCCCCCTCCCAGCCGCGCTCGCGCCGCTGCGCCGCCAGCAGCCCGAGGTGGCCGGGGTTGATCTCCGGCACCAGGAGCGGCACGTCGGGGGTCATGCGGTAGCTGCTGGAGTTGGAGACCACGACGTGTCCCGCGGCGGCGAAGGCGCGCTCGATCTCGCCGGCCACGTCGGAGCTCATCGAGGAGAAGACGAGGCGCGGCGCGCGCCCCGGGGTGCAGTCGTCGAGGCGGAGGTCGGCGGCGGACGCCGGCGGCGCCCCCTCGAGCTGCCAGGTCGCCGCCTCGGCGTAGCGCTTGCCGGCGCTGCGGTCGCTCGCCGCCACCCAGCGGAGAACAAACCAGGGGTGGTCTTCGAGCAGGCGGACGAAGCGCTGGCCCACGGTCCCCGTCGCCCCCAGGATGCCGACCTCGATCTTGCCGTGTGCCGCGTCCGCCGCCATCGCGCTCACCCTCCGCCGCTACTCCCCTTGCAGCAAGCGCACCATTCTCTGATAGAGGCCGACCGCCTCGACCAGCTCGTCCTTCCCGACCGACTCCTCCGCGGTGTGCGCCAGCCGCACGCTCCCCGGTCCGAGGAGGAACGGCTCCCCCCAAGCCGAGAGGCGCGGGATGTCGGTGGTGAAGCGGACGACCTCCGTCGCGAAGCCGGGCAGCGCCCGCATCACGACCGGCGGGATCTCCCGCTCGTCCGCGACCCGCACGCCGCTCGGTTCCAGCGCCGCCCGCAGGGCCCGCTTCCACTCCGTCGTGTCGCCGACGGTGCGCACCATGACCTCGGCGCGCGCCTGGTCGGGGATCACGTTCGGCGCCCGGCCGCCGGCGATCGTGCCGATGTTGAGGAGCGTCGTGCCGAGCAGCGGGTCCTCGGGGAGCGGCAGGGCGCGGAGCGCCGCCAGGCCGTCGAGCAGCCGCTCGATCGCCGAGTCCCCCAGCTCGGGAGTGGAGGAGTGGGCCGCCCGCCCCGCGGCCTCCAGCGCCAGCCAGAGCGCGCCGCGGTGCCCCACGACCTGCCGGTTCTCGGTCGGCTCGCCGTCGATCAGAAAGCGCGAGCCGCGCGGCGTGCGGTTGGCGGCGATCGCGCCGGCGCTGTCGGTCTCCTCGCCGACGACGAAGAGGAGCCCGAAGCCGCGCCGCCCCTCCGCCAGCAGGCCTTCGACCGCCTTGACCATCGCCGCCGCGATCCCCTTGGCGTCGCAGGCGCCGCGGCCGCCGATCCGCTCGCCGTCCTCCGACGAGGGGAAGAACGGCGGCACCGTGTCGAGGTGCGTCGAGAGCACGACCACCGGCTCGCCCCAGGCCGCGAAGAGGTTCTCGCGCGCGCCCTCGACCGGCCAGCGCTCCAGCACCCCGCCACCGCCGCGCGTCAAGGGCTCCAGATAGCCGGCGAGGAACTCCGTCGCCGGCGGCTCTAGACCGGTCGTCGAGTCGATGTCCACCAGCGCCCGCGTCAGGCCGAAGAGGTCCATTTCGGGCTGGTAGAGTAGCGCGCCATGATCCCCATCGACCTGACGGGCAAGCGCGGCCTGGTCATGGGCGTCGCGAACGCGCGCAGCCTCGGCTGGGCGATCGCCGAGAAGCTCCACCAGGCGGGCGCGGAGCTCGCCTTCAGCTACCAGGGCGAGCGGCTGCGGGAAGACCTCGAGAAGCTGACCGACGGGCTCCCCGGGCGGCGCCTCTATCAGTGCGACGTGCTCAGCGAAGCGGAGCTGGCCGCGACCTTCGGCGACCTCAAGGAGGCCTGGGGGGAGCTCGACTACCTGGTCCACGCCATCGCCTTCGCGCCGCGCGCGGCGATGGACGGGCGCTACATCGAGACCACGCGCGAGGACTGGCGCACCGCGCTCGAGGTCTCCGCCTACTCGCTGGTGGCGACGGCGCGCGCCGCCGAGCCGCTGCTGCGCGAGGGGGGCGGCATCGTCACCCTCACCTACTACGCCTCCGAGAAGGTGGTCCCCAAGTACAACGTCATGGCGATCGCCAAGAGCGCGCTGGAGGCGAGCGTCCGCTACCTCGCTTACGAGGTGGGGCCCTCGGGGGTGCGGGTCAACGCCGTCTCCGCCGGGCCGGTGCGCACGGTCGCGGCGCGCAGCATCCCGGGCTTCATGCAGATGTACAAGCGCGTCGCCGCGCTGGCGCCGCTCGGCCGCAACGTCACCCAGGACGACGTCGGCAACCTCGGCCTCTACCTGCTCTCCCCGCTCGCCGCCGGCATCACCGGCGAGACCGTCTACGTCGACGCGGGCTATCACGTGATGGGCATGGAGCTCGGGGAAGGATAGGGAGGAGCCACCCGCCCGTCCTTCAGCCGGCTGGCGGGGAGCTGAGGGAAGACCCCGGGAGCAAGCGCCCCGCGACGCGGGGTGATGGTCCGCAAGCCCGGAGCAAGCGGACCGAGGCTCCGGTCAAACGTCCTCACGGCCGGTGCAAACGGGAAGAGGCCCGGGGCAACGTACTCTCGCCCCGTACAAGCGGGAAAACCCTCTGTACAAGCGGGAAGACGCTCGGTACAAGCGGGAACCGGATTAGGACGATGTACTTTTACGATTCCCGCCTGCTCCGGCCTGCTGTACAGACGTACTTCGACAACTCCCACCTGCCCGGGCCTGCGGTACCACGTACTTTTACGATTCCCGCTTGTAGAGGGCCGATTCCCGTTTGTCCCGGGCGTTTTCCCGTTTGACGAAGCGCGCCGGACGCTTGCTCCGGCGCTCTTCCCAGCCGGAAATCCCTGCCTCCGGCGGCGCGGGAGGTCCCTGCGAGCCACTGGAGATGCCTTCCGAGGCGCGGGGAATCGGCTCCCGGGACCTCGGAATCGATTCCCGGCACTCGGGAATGGATCCCCAGCGCTTCGGAATCGATCCCCGACGGCTCGGAATCGATTCCCGGCGCCTCG
>DASWHY010000224.1:0-3260 GCA_036397955.1 Thermoanaerobaculia bacterium
CCGGCGAGGGGATCGCGCCGGCCGAGGCGAGCCAGGGTCCGGAAGCGGCCACGCCGGGGGCGAAGGGGACGCCGCAGGCGACCGGCGCCACCACGCCGGCCGAGGTGGGCGAGACGAAGGACGAGGAAAAAAAGAAGGAGAAAGAAAAGGAAAAGGAGAAGAAGAAGGACAAGACCGTCGGCGAGCTCGTGGCGAGCCCCGGCATGAACCGCTTCGTCTGGGACGGGCGCTACCCCGACGCGGCCGACTTCGAGGGGATGATCCTCTGGGGGGGCGGCATCTACGGGCCGCGCGCCGTGCCCGGCCGCTACCAGGCGCGCCTCACCGCCGGCAAGGAGGTGGTGACCGTCCCGTTCGAGGTGAAGGCCGACCCGCGCGGCGCGACCACTCAGGCCGACCTCGAGGCGCAGCTCGCGTTCCTCCTTGGCCTGCGCGACAAGCTCTCCGAGGTGCACCGCGAGATCGGCCGCATCCGCGCCGTGCGCGCCGAGCTCGACGAGCTGGAGGAGCAGCTCGGTGCCGACGAGGCGGAAAGCGCGCCGGAGGACAAGGCGGTGACCAAGGCCGTCGAGGCGATCCGCGAGACGATGAAGTCGGTCGAGGAGACGCTCTACCAGACCAAGAACCGCAGCCCGCAGGACCCGCTGAACTTCCCGATCCGCTTGAACGACAAGCTGGCGGCGCTCGGCGACACCGTCGCAGCGGGGGACAACGCGCCGACCGCCCAGGCGGCGGCGGTGCGCGACGAGCTGGTGGCGGCGATCGACCGGGAGCTGGCGCGCCTGCGGCGGGTCTGGACGTCCGACCTGCCGGCCCTCAACAAGCTGGTGCGCGAGCGGGAGGTGCCCGCCGTTCCCCTGCCGCCGCTGGAAGGAGAGGTCAAGCCCGCCGCGGCACCGCCGGTCTAGCCGGAGAGGGTCGGGGCGAGGCGCGGGGCGAAGCGTCGCCTCGGGAGAGCCCTGCGATGTTGAAGAAGCGGCTCAATGGCCCGAGGATCGCACCGCGCGGCTTGGTGGACCAAGAGGATTTCGGCGTCAGGCCAAGTCTGGGGCCGCGAATCGCGCAGGTAGGCGGGCGAATGGGACAGGTACAGCGGCGAATGGGACAGGTACGGCGACGATTGGGCTGGGTACGGCGGCGAATGGGCCAGGTACGCGGACGAATGGGCTAGGTATGGCGGCGAATGGGCCAGGTACGCGGCGTACCTACCCCATTCGTCCGCGTACCTGTCCCATTCGTCCGAAAAACTCGTCCATCCGCAGCCGACCCAGTGGGTTCGCCCCGCGAAGCCCTCCATTCGCCGTCCGAAGTCAGCGAATCGTCGGCCCGAGAAGCCCTAGCGCTCGTCAAAGGGCTTGGATCGCCAGCCTACCGCCCCAATCTCCACTTCGTACTGCCGCCCGAGCGCGAAACCTGCGGTTCCGAGCTATGCCCCGAGAGCCGTAGGTCCGGCACCCTGCCTCAGCCCTGAAATCGGCCGCAGACCCCTGCCAAACCCCGTTCGCCCGCGCCTACGCGCGGGCACTCTGTCGCTCCCACCTAAGGCCCGGCGCCGCCTAAACGGTAGGCCCCACCCCCTGGGGTGTCAACGCGGCGCGCGGGGCGCCGCTGGCAGGGGCTCGTAGAGGAAGAAGCGCTCGCCGCTCGGGCCGCTCGGGCCGCGGGTGGCGTAGAGCGGCCGGAAACCGTGGCGCGCGGGCTCGGGGAGCGGCTCGTCGACGAGAAGCAGCAGCCCCGCGCGCTCGGCCGCCGCCCGGCGCGCGCCGGCCAACACGAATTCGAGCGGCCGGTCGTGGGCCTCCGCGTCGCGGGCGTCCCAGGTGCGGTACGAGCCCCAGCGCTCCGCGTCGGCGTAGTAGACCGTGCGGGCGCGCAGATAGGGGACGACGCTCTCGCAGCGGACGTTCGTCGCCAGCGGACGCGCGTCGAGGCCGGAGGCCGCCAGGTAGGCGCCCATCTGCTCGGCGTGCGAGTAGGGGTAGCGGACCTCCAGGCGGACGAACTCGACCGCCACCGCGACCAAGACCACCAGCCCGACGTGCAGCAGCGCCCAACCCATGCGCTCGGCAGCGCGCGACCACCCGGGGACCGCGGCCGGCTCCAGGCGCGCCACCCAGAGCACGAAGAGGAGCAGCAGGAAGACCATCCCGGCGTGCCGCACGCCGGTGAACCACTTGAAGGCGAAGGTGTAGAGCATGCCGGCCGCGGGCAGGAGGAAGAGGAGCAAGAGGCGCGGCCGCGCGCTCCACGCCGCGAGGAAGGCCGCCAGTATCAGGAGGGCCAGCCAGCGGAGGTCGCCCACCCAGGCCGCGAGCGGCGAGGGGAGCGGGAAGAGCAGCGCCAGCACCAGCCACGGCGCCTGGGGGTTGCGCAGGGTGAGCCAGCCCGCCAACTGCGACGGCCCCTGCGGGACGAGCTGCGCGACCGCCGCCAGGCCGGCGAGCAGCATGACCGCGGCTGCGATCAGGGCGCGCGGCGCGGGCCGACCCCGGCGCAGGAGATCCCAGAGGAAGAGGCCGCCGATCGTCGCGGCGATGAAGAGGCTGAGGGTATTGGTGTTGGCGAGGAGGCCGACCACCACGGCGAACGCCAGCGGGCGCTCGAAGCGGCGCCGCCAGAGGGCGGCGGCGGTGAAAAGCAGCAGCATGGAAAGCGTGGTGTTGCGCATCAGCACCGCGTACTCGCAGAGCACGAAGTGGGAGAAGACGACGAGCGCCCGCGTGAGCCGGGGCCACGGCGCGCAGCAGAGCACGATCGCGGCGGCCATCCAGGCGAGGCCCAGCGTGAGCAGGCGCATCGCCTCGTACGGCAGCCCGAGCTTGGCCAACGGCATGAGCAGCAGGTACCAGAGGCCGGGCGCGCCGACGTGGCCGGTGACCCGGGACAGCTCGCCGAGCGAGGCGTCGCGGGCGACGAGCCAGGGGTCCGCCTCGTTGTCGTAGGGCTCGTGGTGCCAGGCCGTGAACGCGGTCACGAGCACGTAGACGGCGAGGGCCACCGCCACGAAGACCGCCTCCGACCGGCTCCGGGAAGCGCGCAAGCCGACGCTTGTCATAGGCAGGCGGTTCCTGGACCAAGCACGCTGCTGCCCCAGGGTCCCGACCACGGCCTCAGGGCGGAAGACTCGTCTACTCGGCCCGGAGATGCTGGTTCGAGACCACGCCGTTGGCGTCGAATTCGATCGTCAGTACTACCACGGTGCCAAGTGAAAACGGTTCTGACTCCTTGATCGCCACCACATACTCAACAAAATTGCCGCT
>DASWHY010000225.1:0-4470 GCA_036397955.1 Thermoanaerobaculia bacterium
TCGCCGAGCCCGCGTGGCGCGCCCGCGCCGCCGGCACCGAGAGGGCGCTCCAGCCGGCGGCGCGCAGCCGGGAGGCGAGGTCCGCGTCCTCGTACCAGGAGCCGAGCCGCGCGTCGAAGAGCTCGCCGCCCGGCAGGGCGACGGCGGCGAGCGCCGCGCGGCGGTAGACCGCCGCGGTCGCCGAGACGCCGAAGACCTCGCGCGGCGCAGCGTCCGCCGGCGGCGGGGGCTTGCCATGGCCGACCTGGACGGCCTGCCAGCGCCGGTTCCAGGTAAGAGACCAGCCGTCAGAGACCATGGGGTTGTCCAGGCGCAGGTTGACTCCCTGCGCCGCGCCCGCCGTCGGCATCGCCTTCAGCGCGGCGAGCAGCACCGCCGCCCAACTCGGTTCGACCAGCGCGTCGTCGTTGACCGTCGCCAGCCACTCGACCGCCGGGTCCGCCGCCTGCAGCCCCAGGTTCGTGCCGCCGGCGAAGCCGAGGTTGCGCTCCGGACGGAGTACCCGATCGGCGAGGTTGGCCGGCAGCTCTACACCCTCCTCGCTCTGATCGACGACCACGATCTCGACGGCCACGCCTTCCTGCGCGCGGAGCGCCGCCAAGCACTCGGCGAGGTAGGGGCTTGCGCCGACCGTGGGGACGACCGCGACGAGGACGGGGGGCGTCACGCCGGCGACACTAGTCGACCCAGTCGAGCTCCACGCGGTCGAGCAGGACTCCGTTCAGGGGGCCCGCGGGGTGCGGGCCGAAGGCCTCGAGCACCAGCGGCGCGCCCGCCGGCCAGTCGAAGGGGCCGAGCTCCAGCCGCTCGCGGACCCGCGCGCGCGCCGGCCGCCAGGTGGCGAGGTGCGTGCCGCCGGCGCGCACGTCGAGCGCGAAGGGCACCGGCTGGTTGCGGATGAACTCGGCGTCGAGGGCGAGGCGCACGCGGCGGCCGCCGGGGACGACGGGCGCCGCCAGCCGCTCGCCGACCCGCAGCACCCAGCCGCCGCGGTAGCGGGTGCGCTCGACCACCCAGAGCTCGGGGTAGAGGTGGCCGCCGCTCTTCTCCACCTGCGGGTCCTCGATCTCCACCGTGCGCGTCGGCAGGCGCGCGGCGAGGAGCGGGAGGGCGGCGGCCGCGAGCAGGAGCGCGGCGACCCCGCCGGCGGCGGCCGCGACGTTCGCCGTCCGCCGGCGGCCGCGCCAGGCCCAGAGCGCCGGCACCGCGACCGCCGCCGCGAGCGGCCAGAGCCAGGTGGCCGGGCGCGGCCGCACCGCGCTGGGGAAGAGGCGCGCCACGTCGGCGCCGAGCCGCTCGGCGAGGTGGTCGAGCAGGTAGGTGCGGCCGTGCGCGAAGTTGTAGGTCCAGCCGGGGACGGCGATCCAGAGGAGCGCCAGCACCAGGGTCAGCGCGCCGAGGCCGGCGAGGAGGAAGCGGGCGCCGGCGCGCCGGCGCTCCTCGAAGAGCGACGCCGCGGCGATCCCCAGGAGGGGCAGCGCCACCAGCGCGTAGCGGAAGGGCGGCGACCAGCCGCCGTACCACTCCGGCCGCGGCAGCACGAGGAGGAGGTAGGGCAGGACGAGCACCGCGAGGTCGGCGAGCAGCGGCCGGCCGCGGCGGGCGAGCACGGCGGCCGCCGGCAGCAGGAGGAGCCAGAGCGGCGCCGCGGCGAAGAGGCCGAAGCCGGCGTCGAAGAAGAGGCCGAGCCCGCCGAGCAGGTAGTCGAGCGCGCCGTAGCGCGTCGGCTCCAGCTCCTCCAGGCGGTGGATCTTGAGCGGGTTGCCGAAGTGGAAGTGGTTGTAGACGAGGATGCCGCCGCCGACCGCGGCGAGCAGCGCGCCGAGCGCGAGCACCGGCCCGCGCGGCCGCCCCGAGCGCCACCAGGCGAGGAGGAGGAGCGGCAGGGCGAGGAGCATGAAGCGGATCTTGAGCAGCGGCAGGAGGAGGATCGGCAGAGCGATGCCGAGCCAATCGCGGCGGCGCCAGGGGCGGCCGCCGGTGGTGCGGATGCGGTCGAGCGCCAGCATCGCCAGCAGCGCCGCCGGCACCTCGACCCAGACCTGGTGCGCGTAGAGCAGCAGCGGCGGGGTGAAGCCGACGAGCGCGTAGGCGGCGAGGGCCGCGCCCGGCCGGCCCGGCAGGTAGTGGCGGCCGAGGCGCAGCGTCGTCCAGGCGAGGGCGGCGGCGAAGGCCGCCATCGTCGCCAGCGCACCGAGCTTCCCGGCCACCGCGTAGGCCGGAGCGAGCGCCATCGGCAGCAGCTCGTTGTGGCGCGAGTAGCGCTGGCCGCGCGGGCCGACCGGATCGCCGGGCTGCGGCTCGAGCGGCCGCTCCATGAACGCCCGCCAGCTCGCGCCGGCGTAGTCGTTCGCCAGGTCGGCGTCGCGGTCGTGGACCAGGCTGTGGGTGATGAGGAGGTAGAACGGCTCGTCGCCGTCCGGCTGGCGGCGCGCGGCCGACCAGGGGACCAGCGCGAGGTAGGCGAGGAGCGGTAGGGCGAAGAAGACGGGCGAAGGGCGGCGCGGCGAGTCGCCGCGGCCGAGGAGCGGCCGCGCCGCCAGGAGCTGGCGGGCGACGCGGTGGGCGAGGACGAGCGCGAGGCCGGCGGCCAGAACCGGCTCGGCGGCGGCGAGGCCGAGGCGCGGGCGCGCGAGGACGGCGGCGACCAGGAGCGCGAGGGCGGCGAGCTCGCCGACGGTCGGCCCCAGCGCGAGCCGGCGCCCGCCGCGCGCCCGCACCGCGCGGTGCAGCCAGTGGAAGCCGGCGAGGAGGAACGGGAGGAGGACGAGGGTGCCGCGGAAAGGATCGCCGGGCGCCAGCGGCAGGAGAGAGATCAGGGGCGCAGCTCCAGATGATGGAGAGAGAGGAGCACCTCCGGCGGCAGTGCTGGATCCCGCTCGATCCGCACCTGCGTCGGGGCGACCGGGACCGGGAACGTCCATCGCGCGCGGTAGCGCCGGGCCATGTAGTCGCCGACGACCCAGGAGAGCCAGGGCTCCGGCGCGCCGGCGCGGAGGCGCGCAGCGACGTCGTGGCGGCCGGCGGCCCATTCGCCGGTGTCGATGCCGGCGCGCACGGGAAAGCCGTGCAGCATGCCGGCGAGGTCGCGCAGCGTGACCGTGGCGACGCGCGCGCCGCGCGGCAGGGGCGCCGAGTTGGCGAGGGTGGAGTCGAGGACGACGGTGCGGGCGCGGAACGTGGCGGGCGGGAGGGCCGCCTCCCAGACCGGGTTCGCGGCGTTGAGCGTCACGTCGCCCGGCAGCGGCGCGACGGAAGCGCGCGGCAGGGCGGGGGCGCGGAGGAGCGCCGCGGCCGGCTCGGCGCGCAGCCAGGGCGGCGCGGCGAGCAGGGCCGCGGCGACGAGGAGTGCGGCGACGGCCGCGGCGAGCGCACGCAGCGCGGGTTGGCGCCCCACCGGAAAGCGTGCCGGCGGCAGCCACCGGAGCGGCAGCAGCGCCGCCGCCGCCGCGACGGCGAGGAGCGCGAGCGTCGTCTTGACGTTCCACCCCGGCCCGGCGAGAGCGGCGACGCCGCCGGCGAGCAGCGCCGGCGCCGTCCCCAGCCGCCGCGCGATCGCGGTCATGGCCACCGCCGCCGCCGCCGGCAGCACGACGAGGATCACCGGCGTCCGCCAGCCGAGGTCGCCGAGCTGCGGCGGCAGGAGGACGACGCTGCGCAGCAGCGCCTGGGCGCCGAGCGCCAGCGGCAGCGCCACTTCGAGCCGCAGGGTCCCGCCGCCGCGATCGGCCGCCAGCCGCCGCGCCGCCGCGATCGCGAAGAGCGCGACCAGGAGCGCCGCCACCGTCCCCTCGCGCAGCGGCCCGTGCGGCAGCACCCAGACGGCGGCCGCCGCCAGCACGCTCCCCAGCAGCGCCTCCGCCGCGCCCGGCCGCGCCAGCGCCGCCACCGCCAGCAGCACGACCGTCGCGTAGAAGGCGAGCGCGGAAGTCTCCGCCGCAGCGGCGCCGGAGACTTCCTGGGAGGCGTAGCTCGCCATCGCGAGAAACGCGGCGAGCGGCGGCGCGAGGCGCGCGAGGGAGCGGATCACCAGCAAGAGTGTACGAAACACGCGCCGAGGACATCCCCGCGCAACCCCTTTTGCCTTGGCCCACCTCCCCTCCGCTCATCCGCTACACTGCCGCGCCATGCTGTCGCGGGAGCTGCTGCGCGAGGAGCCCGAGCGTGTGCGCGCCGGGCTGGAGAGCCGCGGTCTCGATCCGCGCGTGCTCGACGCCTGGCTGCGCCTCGACGCCGAGCGGCGCGCCGCGCTGGTCGAGGTCGAGGAGCTGAAGCGCCGGCGCAACGAGCTGTCGCGCGCCGTCGGCCGCGCCAAGCAGCAGGGCGGGAACGCCGCCGCGGAGATGGCCGAGGTGGCGCGCGGCAAGGCGGGCATCGAGGAGCTGGAGGCGCGCCTCGCCGAGCTGGAGCGCGACCTCGCCGAGATCGACCTCTCTCTCCCCAACTTGCCGCACGCGAGCGTCCCGCCCG
>DASWHY010000226.1:0-6434 GCA_036397955.1 Thermoanaerobaculia bacterium
GGGGCCGACCGGCAGCGGTTCTTGAACGCCTACCTGACCTGCGACGTCAAGGCGCTCGCGCCCGGGGCCGGGGCGTACGGCTTCTTCACCGACAAGCAGGGGCGCATCCAGGCCGACGCCGTCGTCCTGGCGCTGGAGGACCGGCTCCGCCTGGAGCTGCCGCAGGGGCGGGCGCCGGTCGTCGCCGAGCAGCTCCGGAAGTACGTCATCGCGGATCGGGTGGAGGTGATGCCCGCAAAGGAGCTGCTGCCGCTGACTCTTGCCGGACCGGGCGCGGAGGAGTTGCTCGCCGCGGCCGGCGCGCCGGCGCTGCCGGAGGCCGTCTGGAGCCATGCCCGCGCCACCGTCTTCGGCACCGAGGTCACGCTCGTGCGGCAGGGGCGCCTCGGCGTCCCCGCGTTCACCCTCTGGACCTCCTCCTCGCTCGCGCCGGAGCTGGCCGCCGCCCTGACGGCGCGCGGCGCCGTCGCCGCGAGCTTCGCCGACCTCGAGGCCGTTCGCGTCGAGGCCGGCATCCCGCGCTTCGGCGCGGACTTCGGCCCCGACAACTTCCCGCAGGAGACCGGGATCGACGAGGCGGTGAGCTTCACGAAGGGGTGCTACCTGGGGCAGGAGGTGGTGGCCCGCATCCACTACCGCGGCGGGGTGCAGCGGCAGCTCGTGGGGCTCGACTTCGGCGGCGACGCGCCGCCGCCGCGCGGCGCGGCGCTCCGCCACGACGGCCGCGAGGCCGGCGCCGTCGGCTCCGCCCTCGTCTCGCCGGCGCTCGGCCGCCCGATCGGCCTGGCGATCGTCCACAAGCGGGCCGCGGAGCCCGGCACGGCGCTGGAGGTGGAAGGGGGCGGGAGCGCCGCGGTGCGGGCGCTCCCGTTCGTCTGAGAGTTGGTGTGCTGCGCGGTTAGACGGTGAAGGACGACCCGCAGCCGCAGGTGCCCGCCGCTTTCGGGTTGTGGAACTTGAATCCCGCGCCGGCCATCCCCATCACGTAGTCGATGTTCGTGCCGTGCAGGTAGCGCGCCGAGAGGCCGTCCACGTACACCGTCAGCCCGCTCTGCTCGTAGACGAAGTCGTTCGGCCGCGCCTCGGCCTCGAAGTCGAGGGCGTACTCGAAGCCGCTGCAGCCGCCGCCGCGCACCGCGATGCGCAGGCCGTGCGAGTCATCCAGCCCCTCCTGCCCGCGCGTCACCTTCACCATCTCGACCGCCTTCGGGGTCAGGGTCACCGGCAGCTCCTCGGGCGGCAGCGGCTGGGCCGCGGCGTGGGTCTCGGGCTGCTCGGGGTGGGTCGTCTGGGTTGGTTCCATCGGTTCTCTCCTCGTCGCCCTCCACCTTAGCGGCGGAGGCCCGGAAAGTCAAACGGCAAAAGGGTTTCCGCCATTCCCGGGGCGTATGATCCGGGGCGGTGATCCGCGCCCTCCTGTTCGACTTCAACGGCGTCCTGGTGGACGACGAGCCGATCCACCTCGAGCTCCTCCAGCGGGTGCTCGGCGAGGAGGGGGTCCGGCTCTCGGAGGAGGACTACTCCGGCCGCTACCTCGGGCTCGACGACCGCGCCTGCTTGGCGGCGGTGCTGGCGGCGGCGGGGGAGAAGGCCACCCCTTCGCGGCTCGTGCGCCTCATCACCCGCAAGGCGAGCTACTACCGCGAGCGCATGCTGGCCGGCGGCTACCCGGTCTTCGCCGGCGCGGCCGAGCTGGTCGGGGCGGCGGCGGCGCGCGGGTGGCTGCTGGGGATCGTCAGCGGGGCGCTGCGCGAGGAGGTCGAGGGGGCGGTGCGGCAGCTCGGGCTGGCGCGCCATTTCAAGGTGCTGGTGACGGCCGAGGACGTGGCCGACGGCAAGCCCGACCCGGAGGGGTACCGCTTGGCGCTGGAGGCGCTCAACGCCCGGCCGCCGCTCCCCGAGCGGATGGTCCACCCGCACGAGGTCTTGGCGCTGGAGGACAGCCTGGCGGGGATCCGCGCCGCGGGCGAGGCCGGGCTGCTGACGCTCGGCGTGGCCCACACCTACGGCGCGGCGGACCTGCGGGGGGCGCACGCCGTGGTGCCGGCGCTGGCCGGGCTCACCCCCGAGCGGCTGGAAGCATTGTTCGCATGAGTGGGAGCGCGTGAGCGGGGGCCTGACGCCCGAGGCCCGCCGCGCCGTCGAGCAGTTCGTGCGGCCGCTCTACGCCGGTCTCGACGGGGTGCAGACCTTCGACCGCGTCGAGCGGCTGGCGCGGCGGGCGGCGGCGCTGCGCTGCGCGGAGCCGGAGAACGAGGCGCTCCTCGAGCTGCTCCTCCTGCTGCACGGCGCGGTGGACCGGCTCGGCTCGCTCGCCGCCGGCGGCCGGCTCGACCTCTTCCTGCGAGGCTTGGGGCTGCCGGAGGAGCTGGTGCGGCGGACGCGGGCGGGCTTGCCGCGTCTGGCGGACGAGCCGCGCGGGCCGGAGGAGGAGCTGCTCCACGACGCGCTGCTCCTGGAGTCGGCGGGCGTGGCGGCGGCGGCCGGGGGGCTCATGGCCGCAGGCAAGAAGCGCCTGCCGCTGGCGCGCGCCCTCGCCCTGCTCGATCCCGGCCCGCCCGCCGAGCGCTACCGCACCGCCCGCGGCGCCGCCCTCGGGGCCGAGCGCCGGCGGGGGGCCGAGGAGTGGATCGCGGCGCTCCGCGCCGCCGTCGAACGGGAGGTGGAGTAGCCATGCCCGAGACCCAGGAGCCTTTCTTCCTCTTCGACGGCCCCGAGGACGCCGCCCTCACCCTCGTCCTCGCCCACGGCGCGGGCGGGCCGATGGACGCGCCCTACATGAACACCGTCGCCCGCGGCGTGGCCGCGTGCGGCTTCCGCGTCGCGCGCTTCGAGTTCCCCTACATGCGGGCGCGCCGCGAGCAGGGCGTGCGCAAGGGGCCGAACCCGGCGCCGGTCCTCGCCGCGGCGTGGAAGGCGACGGTCGGCGCGCTCGGCGGCGGCGAGCGGCTGGTCGTCGGCGGCAAGTCGCTGGGCGGCCGCATCGCCAGCATGGTCGCCGACGAGCTGGGCGTCCGCGGCCTGGTCTGCCTCGGCTACCCGTTCCACCCGCCGGGCCAGCCCGAGAAGCTGCGCACGGCGCACCTCGCCGCCCTGCGCACCCCGGCCCTCGTCGTCCAGGGCACCCGCGACCCCTTCGGGACCCCGGAGGAGGTCGCCGGCTACACCCTTTCCCCGGCCATTGAGCTCGTCTGGATCCCCGACGGTGACCACTCCTTGAAGCCCCGCGCCTCCTCCGGCCGGACGGAGAAGGAGAACCTCGCCGCCGCCGTCGAGGCGGTCGCCGGCTTCCTCGAGCGCCGCCTCAGTTGATCGGCAGCCGCCCCTGGAAGCCTTCTTCGTAGCCGTGGAAGAAGCCGATCGACTCCTCGGGGTACTTCCAGCAGTAATAGCCGTCGCCGCTGTCCCAATCGACGAGCCAGAGCCCTTTGACCTCGCAGCCCAGGGCGATGATCTCGTCCGCCCAGGCCTGGACGACCTTCCCGTACGCCTCTTCGAGCTCCGTCTCCTGGTCCTCGGGGTCGTCGCGGCTCCGCACCTCCTGGATCAGCGCCTCGACCTGCCGCACCGCCGCCGCGGTCAGGTCGCGCACCGCCGGGAAGAGCGCGAGCGCCTCCTCGTAGGAGAAAACCCGCCGCCCGCTGCGCCGCGTCGTCGGCATGCGCCGCATGGTAGCAAAGGGCGCCGGCGCCACCGGGCGGCTGCGATACCATCCCGGCCGCATGGACGAAGGGACGCGCGGCCACGTCGAGGCGATCACCGGGGGCATGTTCTCGGGCAAGAGCGAGGAGCTGGTGCGCCGCCTGCGCCGCGCCACGATCGCCCGGCAGAAGGTGCAGTGCTTCAAGCCGCAGGCCGACAGCCGCCACAACCCGGAGCTGCTGGTGACGCGCGACAACCGGGAGCTGCAGGCGGTCTCGGTCGCCGGCAGCGCCGAGCTGCGCCGGCGGCTCGAGCCGGAAGTGGAGGTGGTGGGGATCGACGAGGCGCAGTTCTTCGACGCCGGCCTCGTGGCGCTGGTCGAGGAGCTGGCCGACGCCGGCGTGCGGGTGATCGTGGCCGGCCTCGACCTCGACTACCTGCGCCGCCCCTTCGGCCCGATGCCGGAGCTGCTGGCGCGCGCCGAGTACGTGGACAAGATGCACGCGGTCTGCGTGCGCTGCGGCGCGCCGGCGAGCTTCAGCCAGCGCATCGCCGGCGGCGGCCAGCAGCTCGAGATCGGCGACACCGACGCCTACGAGGCGCGCTGCCGGCGGTGCTATGAGGAGTTTCGCTAGCCTTCCTTGTGGATCGGCAGCGGCCGCCCGTCCGTGCCCACCTGCACGTAGATCACTTCCGCCTCCGTCACCTTGACCTTGCCGACGCCGCGGGTGCCGTAGAGGCTCTCGGTCTCCACACGCTCGGCTTCGACCAGCACGCGCACGGTGATCGAGGTGCGGCCGATGCGCAGCGTCTCGGTGTAGAAGCTCACCAGGTCGCCGACGAAGACCGGAGCGTGGAACTCCACCGCGTTCATCGCCACGGTGACGAGCCGTCCGGTGCCGTGGCGGTGCGCCTCCACCGCGCCCGCTTGGTCGATGTACGAGAGGATGATGCCGCCGAAAATGGTGCCCAGGGCGTTGGTGTCCTTGGGCATCATGATGACCCGGATCGCCGGCTGGGTCGGACCGGTGCCGCTCGTTTCTCCGCTCACAGCCGGCATGCTACCGCGTGCTAAGCTGACCTCTCCGCATGGCCCCCTCGACGGATTCGACGCCTCTCGCGGACCACCTGGGCGCGCTGGGCGACGCTGCGCTCGTGCGCCAGGTGGCGGACCGGCAGCCGGACGCGCTGGGCGAGCTGTACGACCGCTTCAGCCCGCTGCTGCTGGGCCTCACCGCGCGCATCCTCAGCAGCCGCGGCGAGGCCGAAGAGGTGCTGCAGGACGTCTTCCTCCACGTCTGGAACCGCGCCGACCGCTACGACCCTTCCCGCTCCTCGGTCTCGACCTGGCTCGTGCTCATCGCGCGCAGCCGCGCCATCGACCGGCTGCGCAGCCGCCGCGTCGTCGAGCGCACGCTCGAGGCCGTGCAGCAGGAGACGCCGGGGGGCGGCCATGCATCCCCCGAGGCGGCGGAGAACGTACTGATCCGAGAGAGACGGGAGCGGGTGCGGAGCGAGCTGGCCGTTTTGCCCGCCGAACAACGGGAGGTCCTGGAGCTGGCCTTCTTCCAGGGGCTGTCGCAGAGCGAGATCGCCGGGCGTACCGGCATTCCGCTCGGCACGGTCAAGACCCGGTCGCTGCTGGCGATGAAGAAGCTGCGGCAGGCCCTGCGCCCCGCGATCCGAGAGCTGCTGTGACGAACGACGAACGCCACGAAGACCAGTTGATCGAAGAGGCCCTCGCGGGCCTCGAGCGCGACGTGACCGCGCCCGGAGAGCCGCGGGCGGATGCCCCGCGCGGCGCCGACGCCGAGACGCTGGTCCGCCTCTACACCGAGGTGCTGGGGCTGGTGGCCTACGACGCGCCGCCGGCGGCGCCCGCGCCCGAGCTGCGCGAGCGGGTGCTGGCGCTGGTGCGCGGCGACGAGACGATGGAGGTCGAGCCCGACGAGCCGCAGGCGGCGGAGCTCCACACGCCGCCGGTGCCGTTCCCTCCCGGCGCCACGCTCTTCGGCCAGCCGCTCGAGCCGCCGCCGCCGCAGCGGCACCCTGTGGCGGCCGCGCCCTACGGCCGCCCGGCGCGCCGTTGGCCGCTGGCGCTGGCGGCGAGTGTCGCGCTCGCCTGCCTCGGGCTCTCGGCCTGGTTCTGGCTCGGGCTCGAGCAGCAGAGGGCGGAGATCGACAGCCTCCGGGCCGAGCGGGACCGGTTGGAGGAGCAGGTCGCCGAGCTGGAGCGCGAGGGCGGCGGGGAGCTCGCGGCGCTGCGCCAGCGGCTGGGGCTCGTCACCTCGCCGGCGGTCGAGGTGATGCCGCTGCGGCCGGTCGAAGGGGAGGCGGCGGCGCCGCCGCGCTCGCGCGGCGTCCTCTACGTCGCCGCCGACCACCAGCACTGGTTCCTGTCGGTGGACGGGCTGCCGCCGGCAGGGCCGGAGCGCGACTACCAGCTCTGGTTCATCGCCGGCGGCAAGCCGGTGCCGGCCGGCACCTTCGACCTCGAGGCCGGGGCTCCGGCGAGCCTCTCCGCCCCGACCATGCCCGCCGGCACGGAGCTCGCCGCGATCACCGTCGAGCCCGCCGGCGGCGCCCCGCAGCCCACCGGCCCGATGGTGCTCAAGAGCACCGAGCCGCTGAAGATCCTCTAGCGCTTCGGCGGCCGGGTAGGCCGCATCTCGACCAGGCTGGGCAGGGCGCGCTCCGGGTAGGTGAGGAGGTGGAGGACCATCGCCGCGACGTCCTCGGGCGCGAGGCGCCAGCCGCCGTCCCTCGCCTGCTGGCCGTGCCCGAAGTCGGTC
>DASWHY010000227.1:0-8884 GCA_036397955.1 Thermoanaerobaculia bacterium
CGACCTCTCCGCGCGGCGCGAGCCGCCGCACGACCCCCGCGAGCTCCGGCAGGAGCTCCTCCGGCACCATGTAGGCGAGCACCAGGTCGAAATGCGCAGCGTCGCGCAGCGCCGCGACGGTGCCGGCGAAGAGGCGCGGCCGGAGACCGTTCAGCCGCGCGTTGACGCGGGCGTGGAAGGGCGCGGCGGGGTCGAGGTCGAAGGCCACCGCGTCCGCCGCGCCGCGCACCAGCGCCGCGAAGGCGAGGACGCCCGTGCCGGTCCCCACGTCCAGCACCCGCCTTCCCGCCAGGTCGACATCCTCCAGCAGCTCGACGGCCAGGCGCGTGGACTCGTGGCTGCCGGTGCCGAAGGCGGCGCGGGCGGGCAGGCGGAGCAGGCTCCGGCCGGCGGGCGCCTCAAGCGGCTCGCCGCCCGGCTCGCGCGGATCGACGAAGAAGGAGGCGCCGAGTGGAAACGGGCGCGACTGTTCGCGCCACGCGGCGAGCCAGTCGGCGTCGGGGACAGCTTCCTCGCCCACCAGTTGGATTTCGGGTAGAAGGGCGACGGGCGCGGCGTCCGGGGTGAACCACGCGTCGAGCCGCACCCGGCTATCCGGACCCGGCTGGACCTGGGCGCCGAGCGTGCCCGCGGCCCAGAGGTGAGCCGCGAAGAGGTCCTCGAGCGCGGCGGGCACTAGGAAAATCCGGCGGAGGTAGGCCATCCGCTGCGTCCCCCCGCCCAGATCCCTCGCTGCGCTCGGGATGACATGGCTGCCGCCTTCGCTACTTGCCGATCGGCAGCTCGAGGAAGCTCGGGTGCTCGGCGTCGTGGTAGAGGGTAACGTGGGCGGTGCGCGCGTCCTTGCCCGACTCCTCGGCCACCACGCCGCCGGCGTTGTAGTTCTTCTGCAGGTGGATGGTGTTGGGCGAGCGCACGACCAGGCGCAACCGGCTCCCCTTGCCGACCCGGCGCGAGAACCAGAAGAAGCCGTCGAAGGTGTAGCGCTCGATCGCGCCGGGGGTCACCAGCTTCTCCTCGCGCAGCGACTCCCGGTAGCGCGCCCGCAGCAGGTCCTCGGCGAGGAGGACGCTGCGCCCGCCCGGCTCGATCTCGTAGAGCGACACGGCGAAGTCGGTGTCCGGGACGTCGAGCGCCAGCCACAGCTCGAGCTTCGGCTGCCCCGAGACCTCCGTCGCCTCGGCGAACGGCGCGCTGTGGTAGACGAGCCCGTTGCCGGCGAGGTTCAGGGCGTAGCGCTGGTCGGTGAGGTAGGCCTCGACGTCCTCGCGTTCCATCTCCGCCGGCCGCGTGTCCAGCGGGTCGTAGACGTAGCGGTCGGGCGGCGAGCCGGCCGCCGGCTTCTCCGCGCCCAGGCTGCCGGACTGGAAGGCGTCGCCGGCGCGCCCGCCGGGCGCGTCGAGGTAGAGGGTCCGCCGCTCGCCGGCGATCTCCTCGAGGTCGTCGGCGCGCTTCCACTCCTCGGCGCCGGCCACGTAGTAGGCGACCCTGGTTTTCAGGAACTCCGGCCGTTTCCCGTCCTTCATCGTCCAGTCGTACCACTGCCGGTGGAGGTCGTTGAGGTCGAGGAGGCTGGCGTCGCCGAACGTCAGGCCGCCGAACTCCTTCTTCGGCGTGCGCGTGCCGGCGTGGTCCCAGGGGCCCATGATCAGGTAGTGCCGCTCGCGTGCCTCCTTCGAGCCGTGCCGCAGGTGCCGGCGGTAGTAGTGCAGCGCCCCGGGCTGGTCGCCGTCGTAGTGGCCGGTGATGGTGAGGATCGGCAGCTCGAGGCGCGCGTACTGCTCGGGCGTCGGCGCCATCCCGTCCCAGTGGGCGTCCGGCGTCGGGTGGCGGAGCCAGTCGTCGAAGACGGTCGAGGCGTTGCCGATCGCTCCCGCCAGCTCGCGGTAGGGGCGGTGGTCGCGGTAGAGGGTGGCGAACCGCTCGAGCCAGAACGGGGACAGGCCGAAGAGCTTGACGTTGGGCGTGACCCCGCTGGTGTAGGTCAGCCACTGCATGACGTAGGAGGAGTAGACGTTCTTGAAAAAGGGGAAGTCGACCCCGGGATGGGCGGCGGCGGCGGGCACGATCGTCGCGAGGTGCGGCGGCAGCTCCTTGGCCGTCGCCCACTGGTCGTAGCCGGCGTAGGAGCCGCCCCACATCGCCACCTTGCCGTTGGCCCAGGGCTGGCGCGCCAGCCATTCGACGACGTCGTGGCCGTCGTGCGCCTCCTGGGCGAAGGGCGTGAACCGCCCCTCCGAGTTGCCGCGCCCGCGCGCGTCAACCAGCGCGAAGACGTAGCCGTGCTGCGCGAAGTAGAGGGCGCGGTCCTGGTAGGTGTCGGCGATGTACGGCGTCAGCGTGAAGACGACCGGCAGCGGCGCCGGCATCTCGCGCGGCTTGAAGACGGTGGCGTTCAAGTGCACGCCGTCGCGCATCGGGATCCGCACCCCCCAGAGCATCTCGACGGCGGGGAGCTCTTCGGGCGGCGGCGCGGCCGACCCGGCTGACGGGAGAGCTGCCGCCAAGCCGAGGACCAGCAGCACCACCTGGGCAAGGACTGCCGCGGCGACGAGTCGACGCGCGTGGGCTCTCAAGCCGACCACAGCTCCGCGATCGCGGACGTGATGACCTCCTCCTCCACGCCGTGCCGGCGCAGGCTCTCGACGATCTGCGCCAGGGCGGGCTGTTGTTCGAGCCGCTCGAGATCGCGGCGCAAGCCCTGCCCGATGTAGGCGCGGATCAGAGGCTGATAACCCGAAAAGCCTAGGAGGGGGGCGACCCGCTTGAGCTCGTCGACCACGTCCTCCGGGATGCGGAAGCTGATCGTCGTCATCGGCCGGTCCTTGCGGAGGCGTTCACGGAGCTGGTTCATCTTCATAGTGGCTCCTCTCCTGTCGGCTCGCGTACCGGGCCGAGATCAGGCGGATCGAGTCTTCCCGCGGCGTGAAGATCACGACCAAGAGCTTCCATCCCGCGGTCAAACCGACGATCGTCTCGCGTGGTTCGCCCTCGACGACCTCGGAGCGGAGGAAGCGAACGAAGGGGTCGAAGAAGATCTCGCAGGCCGTCTCCAGGCTGACGCCGTGTCTCTGAAGATTCGCGGCAGCCTTGCGGAAGTCCCATACGAAGTCGATGTCGTTCGTCCGGTGGACGACATCCATCGTGTGATGCTAGAGGAAGGTATATACGTCGTCAATACGCGACGGAGCGGTGGTTGCGACCAGTTACCCGAACAGGTTCTTGACCCGGTCGAAGACCTTCCGCTCCTCGCGCACCGGGCGGTCGGAGAGCTCGGCGAGGCGGCGGAGGTGCTCCTGCTCTTCGTCGGAGAGATCGCGCGGGTGCGGCACCTCGACCTCGACGACCGCCACGTGGTCGCCGCGGCCGTTGCCGTCGAGCCGCTGGATGCCCTGGCCGCGCAGCCGGAACTCCCGGCCGTGCTGGGTGCCCGGCGGGACGTCGAGCGTCGAAGTGCCGTGCACGGTCTCGACCTCGATCGTCGCCCCGAGCACCGCCTGCGGGTAGGCGACGGCGACGCGGCCGAAGACGGTCGAGCCGTCGCGCTTCAAGCGCGGGTGCGGCCGTGCCTTGAGGACGACGTAGAGGTCCCCCGCCGGGCCGCCCTGCTTGCCGTGCTCCCCTTCGCCGGTCAGGCGGAGGCGGGCGCCGCTGTCCACGCCGGGGGGCACCTTGACCGCGAGCGAGCGCTCGCGCTCGACCCGTCCGTCGCCGCGGCACTCGCGGCAGGGGTCGGTCACCACCCGCCCTGCGCCGCTGCACTGCGGGCAGGTGCGGGCGACGGTGAAGAACCCCTGCGTGTAGCGCACCTGGCCGCGGCCGCCGCAGGCCTGGCAGAGGGCCGGCTCCGTGCCGCCGGCGCTGCCGGTGCCGCGGCAGGCCTCGCAGCCCTCAAGGCGCGGGATGCGCAGCTCCTTCTCGACGCCGAAGACCGCCTCCTCGAAGCTCAGGGTCAGGTCGTAGCGCAGGTCGGCGCCGCGCGACGGTCCGCCGCTTCCCCGCCGCCGGCCGAAGGGGTCGCCGAAGCCGAAGAGGTCGCCGAGGATGTCGGAGAAGTCGGCGAAGATCGTCGGATCGAAGCCGCCGCTCGCGGCCACACCCTGGTGCCCGAAGCGGTCGTAGCGGGCGCGCTTGTCGGGGTCGGAGAGGACGGCGTAGGCCTCGGCGGCCTCCTTGAACCGCTCCTCCGCTTCCTTGTTCCCGGCGTTGCGGTCCGGGTGGTAGGTGACGGCGAGCTTGCGGTAAGCGGTCTTGATCTCGCGCTCGCCCGCCGTGCGCCCCACCGCCAGCACCTCGTAATAGTCGCGCTTGGCGGCCACGGTCAGGACTGCGCCCCCGCGGCGCCGCTCGGGTTGTTGAGCATCACGTCGGAGAGGGCGCGCGAGATCGAGTTGAGGTCGAAGAGCGAGGCCTCGAGCGGCGCCCGCTGGTCGCCGGCCAGGGCGACGCGCGCCTGCAGGAGCTGCTCGTGGATGCGCTTGGAGTCGGTCTCCGGCAGCAGGTCGCGGAACTGCTCGAAGACCCGCTCGTTGGTGTAGATCAGCCCCTCCAGCCGGTTCTTGAGCTGCCGCACCTCGCGCCGCTGCAGGTCGTCGCGCGAGTGCTGCCCGGCCTCCTCGACCAGCCGCTCGACCTCGTCCTTCGACAGCCCGCCGGCGGGGTTGATCTGCACGCTCTGCTGCTGGCCGGTGGCGATGTCGCGCGCCGAGACGTTGACGATGCCGTTGGAGTCGAGGGCGAAGGTGACCTCGATCTGCGGCATGCCGCGCGGCGCCGGCGGGATGCCGACGAGCTGGAACTTGCCGAGCGACTTGTTCTCGGCCGCGATCTCGCGCTCCCCCTGGAGGACGTGGATCTCGACGATGTCCTGGTTGTCGACCACGGTGGTGAAGACCTGGGTGTTCTTGGTCGGGATCGTCGAGTTGCGCTCGATCAGGCTGGTGAAGAGGCCGCCGTGGGTCTCGACGCCGAGCGACAGCGGCGTCACGTCGAGGAGCACCAGGTCCTTGATGTCGCCGCGCAGGATGCCGCCCTGGATCGCCGCCCCCACCGCCACCACCTCGTCGGGGTTGATCTCCCGGTTGGGGCGGCGGCCGAAGATGCGCTCGACGGTCTGGCCGACGAGCGGCGTGCGCGTCTGCCCGCCGACCAGCAGCACCTCGTCGATCTGGTCGGGGCGGAGCCCGGCCTGCTCCAGGGCGTCGCGGCAGGGCCCCTCGGTGCGCTCGACGAGCTCGCGCACCAAATCCTCCATCTGGGCGCGCCCGAGCTTGCGCGCCAGGTGGCGCGGGCCGGAGGCGTCGGCGGCGATGAAGGGGAGGTTGATCTCCGCCTCCTCGGCGGCGGAGAGCTGGCACTTGGCGAGCTCGGCCGCTTCCTTGAGGCGCTGGAGGGCCATGCGGTCGCCGCGCAGATCGACCGAGGTCTCGTCCCGGAACTCGGCGATCAGCCAATCCATGATCCGCTGGTCGAAGTCCTCGCCGCCGAGGTAGGTGTCGCCGGCCGTCGAGCGCACCTCGAAGATCCCCTGCGCCAGCTCCAGGATCGAAATGTCGAAGGTGCCGCCGCCGAGGTCGTAGACGGCGATCTTCTTGCCCTCGGTCTGGCGGTCGAGGCCGTAGGCGAGGGCCGCGGCGGTCGGCTCGTTGATGATGCGCAGGACCTCGAGGCCGGCGATGCGGCCCGCGTCCTTGGTGGCCTGCCGCTGCGAGTCGTCGAAGTAGGCGGGCACGGTGATCACCGCCTCCTTGATCTCGCCGCCCAGCTCCGCCTCGGCGAACTCCTTGATCTCGCGCAGGATGAAGGCCGAGATCTCCTCCGGGCTGTACTGCTGGTCGCGGATCTCGACCTTGACGTCGCCGTTGCCGGCGGCGACCAGGTTGTAGGGCAGCACGGCGCGCGCCCGCCCCACCTGCGGGTCGGTGAACTTCCGCCCGATCAGCCGCTTGACGGCGAAGACCGTGTTCTGCGGGTTGGTGATCGCCTGGCGCTTGGCGATCGGCCCGACCAGCCGCTCGCCGCCCTCGCCGAAGCCGACGATCGAGGCGGTAGTGCGGCTCCCCTCGCGATTGGCGAGGACGCGCGGCACCGTCGCCTCGACGACCGCGGCGCAGCTATTCGTCGTGCCGAGGTCGATGCCGAGGATCTTGCTCATCGGGTTCGGCCGGCACCGACACCCGCACCATGGCGGGGCGGAGCAGCCGGTCGTGCATCTTGTAGCCGCGCTGCAGCTCTGCGGTGACGAGGGGAGAGCTTACCGCGGGGTCCTCCTCGCGCGTCACCGCCTCGTGCTCGGCCGGGTCGAAGGGGCGCCCCAGCGCCTCGACGGCGGTGACGCCGTGGCGGCGCAGCGTCTCGCGCATCTGCTGGAGGATCATGTCGACCCCGGCCTTGAGGTCCTCGACCTCACCGCCGGCGGCCGCCGCCCGCTCGAGGTTGTCGGTGACGGCGACGAGGTCGCGCATGGTGTCGAAGAGGGCGTAGCGGCGCAGCTCTTGCCGCTCGCGGTCCGTCCGCTTGCGCAGGTTCTCGAAGTCGGCGAGGGCGCGGAGCAGGCGCTCGCGGAGCTCGGCGTTCTCGCGCCGGAAGTCGGGTTCCGAGCCTGGGGCGCCTTCCGCAGCCGGAGCGCCGGCGGCCGCCGGTGCACCCACCTCCTCGACCGCGGCCGCCGTGTCGCGCATCGCACCCTCGAAGTCGAGGTCGATCTCCCCCACTTCGAGGGCCTCGGTCTGCCGCGGGTCCCGTTCGTCCGCCATCGTGCCTCCCGCTAGGTCCGCGCGTCGCCGGCAAAGCTCTCGGCCAGCGCCCGCGACAGCCGCTCTCCCAGGTAGTTGACGAGCGGGATCACCCGCTCGTACTCCATCCGCGACGGACCGAAGATCGCCAGCGCCCCGAGCGGCCGGTCACCGACGCCGTAGCCGGTCGCCACCAGACTGAAGTCGAGCTCCGAGGTCAGCGCGCTGTCCTCGCCGATCACCACCCGCACGCCGTTGCCGCGCAGGCACTGGCTCAGCAGCGCGACCAGGCGCGCCTTGTCGGCGAAGGTCTCGAAGAGGCGCCGCACCCTGCCGATGTCGGCCAGCTCGGGCTGGTTGAGCACCTCGCGGGTGCCGTCGAGGAGCACCGCCGGCCCTTGCTCCAGCGACAGGCCGGCGCGCGCCAGCTCGATCGAGCGGGCGAGCAGCCGGTCCAACTGCGCCCGCTCGTCGGCCATCAGCTTGAGCAGCCGGGCGCGGATCTCGCGCAGCGTGGCGCCGGCGAAGTTCTCGGTCAGGTAGTTGCCGATCCGCACCAGCTCCTCGCGCGGCAGCTCCACTTCGGTCTCGATCACCTTGTTGTCCACGAAGCCGTCGCCCGAGACCACGACGCAGAGCACCCGCCGCCCCGAGAGCGGCAGGAAGTCGATCGTCTTGAGCACCGTCTCGCCGAGCGCCGGGGTGACCACGATCCCCACCTGGTGCGACAGCTCGGAGAGGAGCTTGGTGGCCGACTCCATGATCTGGCCGGCGTCGGCGGGCGAGGAGTGGAGCGACTCGTCGATGTAGCGCCGCTCCCGCGCCGGCAGGCGCCGCGCCTGCATCAGCGACTCGATGAAGAGGTGGTAGGCGGCGCGCGTCGGCACCCGCCCGGCGGAGGTGTGCGGCTGCGCCAGGTAGCCCCACTCCTCCAGGTCGGCCATGACGTTGCGGATGGTGGCCGCGGAAAGACCCAGCCGCCCCTGCTTCGACACCGAGCGCGAGGACACCGGCTCGGCCGAGAGGATGTAGGCGACGATCACGTCGCGCAGGATCTCCCGGTCGCGGGCGCTCAACTGGCGCGTGGGCTGGGTTGCCGTCATGCTGGTCGGGTCTCTCCCGTCGCCTTAGCACTCTCGACGGGAGAGTGCTAAGGGTCATAATTGTAACCCAGTGAACGAACCCGCCCCGCTCCAGGGCCTGACCTTCACCCTCGCCGGCCCCGGCCGCGTCGGCGAAAGCCTCGCCCGCTGGGCCGTCGCCGCCGGCGCCCGGCTCGCCGCGGTCGGCATCTCGCCGTCGGGCCGCGGCGCCGACCTGGCGCGCGAGCTCGGCGCGGCAGCGGTGCCCCCCGGCGAGCTCTCCTCCGCCGGCCAGGACCTGCTGCTCGTCGCCGTTCCCGATCCGGCGCTCGCGGCAGCGGCCGCCGACCTGGCCCGCCGCCCGCAAGCCGCCGTCGCCCTCCACACCTCCGGCAGCCGCGACGCCGAAGTCCTCGCCCCCCTCCGCGCCGCCGGCGCCGCCGTCGGCTGCCTCCACCCTCTCCTCGCCTTCCCCCGCCCACTCCCCGAGACCGCAGCCCGCGGCGCCGTCTTCGCGCTCGACGGCGACGAGCCGGCGATCGCGCTCGCCCGCCGTCTAGCAACAGCCTGGCAAGGCGTCCCCGTCGAGATCCCCCCCACCGCCCGCCCCCTCTACCACCTAGCCGCCAGCCTAGCCGCCGGCGGCGTCGTCACCCTCCTGGCCCTGGCCCACGACCTCGCCGAGCGCCTCGATCTCCCCCCAGAAGTGAGCCAAGGCTACCGAGCCCTGACCCGCAGCGCCCTGGAAGCCGCCACCGCAACCCAAGACCCCGCCACCGCCCTAACCGGCCCCGCCGCAAGAGGCGACGCCGAAACCTTCCTCAAGCAACTAGAAGCCCTAGCCGCCACGATCCCCGAAGCCGAGCCGCTAATCCGCCTCCTGGCCCGCGAAACCCTCCGCCAGAGTTCGCGGACCGCCACCCTGAACGCCGCCCAGCGCCGTCTTCTTGAAGAACTCTAGGTAGTCAGAGCAGTTGCCGAGGGGCCGCGCGAGGAGCGCCGCCGCCGGGCAGCTCTGAGCGAGCGCCTGGCAACCCCAATCGCAGTCCTCCACCGATCGAGGGGCAA